>JAUVOB010000108.1 GCA_030599405.1 Chloroflexota bacterium
GAATTAGAGTTTCAGCCTGCATTCTATACGGTCACGCTTGATGGGACATAGCGCCGCCGATCCTTTATGTGTCGAACTGTCGCATGGTCGGCAACAAATCCAGGAGCTTCAACCTGAGTAGTGTGCACGAACTCAATCAGAATTCGGACGCGTGGGTGCCCGACATGTAAGGATAGCTATCCCAATGATTTTATCCGAACGGGGGCAACTGCGGTCCCTCCCCTGGCAAACTTACCGCCAATTACTATATCGCTCTTCTTTCCAAGGATCTGCCTCGTTGTGATAGCCGTTCTTCTCCCAGAAACCTTTTTTGTCCTTAGGTAAGAATTCAAGTCCGCGCAACCATTTTCCGCCCTTCCAAAAGTATCCATTCCAGGACTCGCTGCGATCCGCGAACGAACCTACCACAACGCGTAAAGGCCACCCATGCTCTAGGGGAAGCGGCTTATCGTCATAATAGGTGGCTAACAAGACGTTCTCTTTCATCATCGCCTCTAAAGGCAGATTTGTCGTATAGCCTTGCTCGCAATGTTGAACAATATATCTGGCCTCTGGCTTGGGTGTCACTATCCCTTCATTTACCAGAGTCTTCAGTGATACGCCTTCCCAAATGGTGTCGAATTTTGACCGTCGCGTGACACAATTAAAGATACTTCTCAACATTGGACTTCTCCTCGGCCGCGTTCCCGGTTATTGATTGTATCGCTGAACCTTCACAACCAATACAATCGGAACGCGTTGTCTTCGGATATTAGCAGATGTTCCACCTATTATCGGGAGGAATCTTACATCAACCTTATGATTAACTGAGCGTTTCTTGAAAGTGCTGGAGTATGGGTGGTGTTTGATCGCCTTTTGGCAAATAGCTGGCAAGGGTTACACTTTGCGCCATATTATGACCGGTTTCCGGACAATGCATGACTACTAAAGCAGCGAGTTTCCTCAAAGATCGGACCTACGTCAGCGTATCGCTAGATCACTTCTTCGTCGACGTGCTCAACAGCAGTCGTGCATTGATAGTAGCGATCATCGCGGTGGACATCGGGCTGTCCAATGCCCAGGTTGGTTTAGTCCTACTTCTCTACAATGTTGGAAGCGCCTTATCTCAACCTTTCTTCGGCATTTATGCCGATCGGTTCGGGCCACGTTGGCCCATCATCGGTGGCGTCAGCTGGATGGTTGCCATGTACAGCCTGGCTGCCATTTCCGGCGACTGGATGGCGTTATTTCTGCTGACCTTAGCCGGAATCGGCTCAGGCGCCTTTCACCCTGCCGGGACGAAATATGCCAGCGAGGCAAGCCGGCACGCCCGTACTCAGGCGACAGGTGTGTTCTTTGCCGCGGGTCAAACCGGGTTATTTGCCGGACCCATATTGGCCGGATTGGTACTTGACCTGTTTGAGCGACCGGGCTACCTGATCATTCCCGCCCTTGCTGGAGCAGCTTTGATATTCGGACTCCGATGGTCTGCCAACCGCGGATCTTATGCAGCCATCAGCGCCGAAACCGAGCTTCAACCTTCTGAGATCCTTCCAGATACACGTCGCCCATCTAACTTCTGGCGCTCGTTATTCTCCCTGATGACCATCATCATAGCTACCAGTACGGTCAGCATGGCGACCATCAATCTGGGGAGTAAGCTCTTTGCCGAATTAGGTTACGCAGCGCTGTACATCGGCCTCATCGCTGGTATATACATGCTAGGATCGGCCGTTGGGGGCATCATCGGAGGTACCCTGGGAGATCATCATGGGCGTCGACTGCCAATCCTAGTCGGCGTGCTCGGCGCCTTTGTGCCCTTCTATGTCTATATCTCTGCGCCAGATATGGCTCGTCCTGCCCTGCTTCTGTTAGCCGGTTTTTTCGGAGGTATGCCCCACAGTGTATTGGTTATTGCCGCTCAGTCCCTTTTGCCTGGCAGACGGGCCTTCGCCTCAGGTCTTACTTTAGGTCTGATGTTCTTTAGCGGGGCTGTTGGAACGTACGTACTGGGAATCATCGCCGATGAGGTAGGCTTAGCAATCGCGCTTAGGAACGCGGCCTTTCTACTTTTTGTTGCAGCGAGCGCGGCCCTTATATTGCCCAACCGGAGCTAACTCAGAGGAATTAGCTAGGGTATTTACTCGTGGGCAGTGATTGTCCCTGGTCCATTGCCCGTCCGGCTACATCGTTAATGAATCCTGTTGACTAACTCGGAATCTTATCCGTTTAACCAGGCCCAGGGCTCGATCTGCAGCTGTACCAATATAGCTCCCGACCGAGAATAAGCTGCGAACCTGCTGGTCCTCCAGGTAACGACTTATTCGTTTATCGGACAGTAATAGCTCGGGAAGTGGATTGTCATCGCCCTGTTCCACTGACTCCCAAGCCGAGACACTCGCGGCTCTCAGCCACTCGTGCGCTTCCTGTCGATCTGCTCCGGCTGAAACGAGGGCTGTAAGAAGCCGTTCGGTTGCCGAAAAAACACCATATCGCTGCATATTCCGGGCGATCGCTACCTTGTCTACCCTCATGCCCTCAACAATACGTTCGGCTTGTATTAGGATCTCCTCAGCTGCCAGGAAAGCCTCGGCCAACACGATCCTTCTATTCGCTGAATCGTCCAGGCTTCGCTCAAGAATACTTTGGCTGGCGTTATCCCATGCGATAGCCGGTAAACCGGCAATGTAGCGCGCTAACGAGCAGATATTTTCTGATATGATGGGGTTTCTTTTGAATGGCATAGCCGACGAGCCAATCTGCTCCTGGTGGAATGGCTCAGCCCATTCCCCGATTGCCGGCGACTGCATAAAGCGGAAATCAAGGGCGAATTTATGGAGAGAAGCCGCCATACCAGCCAAGGTGCTCAGAATGTCGAAATCCTGTCTTCGCGGATATATTTGCGTGGTTATCGGATAGTAGGCCAGGTCTAAGATCGTCATCGCATCGGCTTCTAACTCAGAGGCCGAAACCCTTGTTCCCTCCAGCATCTCGACGAAAGTGGCCTGGGTACCAACAGCTCCCTTAAATCCCTTGCCTCGAATTCCCTCCTCAATCGACTGGAGAGTTGTCAGGTCTTCAAGGAGATCTTGTCCGTAGACCGAAAGCCGGTAACCAAGGGTAGTTGGTTCGGCTGGTTGTATATGCGTAAAGGCGAGAACCGGTAGTTCGGCCGTTGATTCGATGAGAGTTGCGAAGGCGGACAAGAGCTCCTCGAGCCGTGCGCCAAGAAGGCGCGTTGCTTCACGAGTTCTTAGTACGTCGACATTATCGGTGATATCAGCGCTGGTTACCCCCCAGTGAATAATCGCCCCTCCAACCTGGCATTGTTCCGCATAGGTACGGATTTCAGCCACCACATCGTGGCGAGTATCCTTCTCGATTTCTCGTGCCCGGTCAATATCTATCTCATCCTGATGACGTTTAAGATCGGCCAATTGCTCTTGAGTTACTAGCCCGGCATTAAACTGGGCGGTTGCCAGGGCAATCCATACGCGACGCATCAGCATCCGCTTGTGTACTTCGGACCAGATTTGTCGCATAGGTTGGCTCCCATAGCGCCAGGTAAAAGGTGACAGATAAGTATTGCTTTCGTAGAACATCACCACTCCTTCCCACTCTCATTCCGGATGGTCTTGCCTCAGGTCTGTTATCCTCGCCGCCCGATCCCCTCTGCTGCTAGGAGAAGCAACGCAAATACAAGATTAACGCTTTCAAAAGAGACTCCCCTTGATCTGATTGTTAGTTGCCAGTTGAAGGCTGGTTCGGTAACCGCCTTGGCCGAGAGCTATTCACTAAATTCGTCAACCGACATTGATCGGCTCTTTGAGCGTTTACGCTTAATATTGCGTCGAAACTGCTGCTGCAAAGCCCGAGTTTCTTCGAAAAGACGACCTCTCTCGGCTTCAATGCTGGCGAGAATCATTAGATTCCTGTTTTTTTGTTCGTCGGTTAGTTCTACCTTTCGCTTGGCCATTCGATAACTATCCCTTCAAGAGAATTTCCTTTTGGACCACGGGGTGGGATTCACCTTTCCCTTCACTTTAGCAGTGGTACAAACCTATTTGATTCTCCGCTTAAATTCTGGGGTATTAGGCAAGTGTAACTCGTATCATATCTGCAGTGGTATTCAAAATCCATGCCCGTACTATCTATTATACCACAGTTGCGAACTTCTGATCTGAGCGGAACGAAATTTACCGACGAACCTGATAATTGGGCGCTTCTTTGGTTATTAGCACACCGTGTGGATGGCTTTCTAAAAGGCCAGCATTTGTGATTCGAATGAAGGACGTATCACTACGCAGTTCAGCAAGATTGGCGGCTCCAACATAACCCATTCCCGCGCGCAATCCTCCCATCATCTGGTAGATGACGTCGTTCAAACGGCCCTTGTATGGTACCTGCCCCTCAAGTCCTTCGGGAACGAGCTTAGCTTCGCTGCTTTCTCCGGCTGTTGAGCGTATTGCGCTCGCATAACGGTCCGCACCATGACCATGCATAGCACCGAGGCTGCCCATGCCGCGATAGATCTTATATCGTTTACCTTCGTACAATATAATGTCCCCAGGGCTCTCCTCTAATCCCGCCAGCATTGAACCTAGCATGACGCTATCAGCCCCTGCTGCTAAAGCTTTTACGATATCTCCGCTGTACTTAATGCCTCCATCGGCTACGACGGGCACTCTATGCTTTCGCGCTTCCGCCGAGCAGGTCATGATAGCCGTAATTTGGGGTACGCCTATCCCGGCAATCACTCTGGTCGTACATATGGATCCTGCGCCCATACCAACCTTTATGGCGTCCGACCCGGCTAAGATAAGATCCCGGGCTCCTTCTGCGGTTGCGACGTTCCCTGCCAGCACCGGGATATCGGGGAATCTTCGTTTCGCCTCGGATACAGTATCGAGAACCGCTCGGCTATGGCCATGAGCTGTATCGACGACACAAAGATCAATGCCGTATTTCACCAACTCTTCCAAACGTGTCAAGCCTTTTGCGCCAACACCAGTTGCCGCCGCGCAAAGCAGTCTTCCGCTGGCATCCGAAACAGCATTCGGAAAGTCCAGCTTCTTCATAATGTCCTTAACCGTGATAAGACCCTTCAGAAAGCCTTTGTCATCGACAAGGGGAAGTTTCTCAATACGATGCGTATGGAGGATGGTTTGCGCTTGTTCTAGTGACGTCCCCACCTGGGCCGTAACAAGTTTTTCCTTGGTCATGAAATCGCTTACTGGTTGCTGACCCGGCGAGACGAATCTAATATCCCGGTTGGTTAATATTCCAACCAAACGGCCTTGATGATCGGTGATCGGCACACCTGATATATGGTAGCGGCTCATCAGGGCTTCTGCTTGCTCCAGAGTGGCATCGGGCTGAAGTGTAATCGGATCGACGATCATCCCCGCCTCGGATCTTTTTACCTTATCCGCTTCCTGGGCCTGCTCTTTGGATGAGAGATTGCGGTGTAAAACACCGACGCCTCCCATACGGGATATGGCTATGGCCATGCGTGATTCGGTAACTGTATCCATCGCCGCCGACAATACAGGGATGTTTAGGAAAAGATCACCAGCTAGACGTGTTCGAAGATTTACCTTTGAAGGCAGTACCTCTGACTTTCTAGGAACCAACAATACATCGTCAAAAGTTAGAGCAAGCTCATCAGATTTCTCAACCGCAATCATTGACCCTACCTCTCTTCAACTAACTATGTCCATATAAAGCCAGATACTACTCCACCAATAATATCCTGCTCATATCAACATTCAGCGGAAAGTCGAGACGACAACCACACATGCGCGAGTGGACCAGAATACCTCATGATAGGCGAAATGCGCGCGACGGTTTCTATAGATCCGTGCGCTTGGAGAAGAATCCAGGGCATTCTTAATTGGTGCGACCTGTCGAGATTAATCTGACTCGCGTTTCGGCTTTGGCTTCCGAACGCGCCGTCTCTTCCGCCTGTCAGTCAGCCTTTTGGGCAACTTGTTATTCCGATAGAGGAC
>JAUVOB010000379.1 GCA_030599405.1 Chloroflexota bacterium
GCAATCCCAGGGGTGTCGCAGAAGGCCCATTGCTGTCATCTCTACTCACAGACCACAAGTTAGAGTAAACTAGAACGTGCTTGACAAAACGCTGTTACAGCAATAGTCGCTTCAAGTCAGTTCCCATTTGTGTAAGAGCTCTATCAATTTATAAGCATGAATGTTACAGATCCCATCTGGTTCCAATCGTTCGGGCTAAGCCAAGCCCAAGTAGGTTCGCTCCAGGCCAAGGGACGTTGGTAATCTACGATGACCACCAGTTCGAAAGTGGTAGAACAACTCCGCGCCCAGATAGAAGCGGCTGCTAATCAAGAGTATTCTTTCGAAGCTGTTGAATTGAAGATTGCTGCGGCTCTGTTGGAACAGGGAATATTCAGTGGACATCTTGATGAGCAGGAACTAACCAGCGTCATTCGAAACGTCGTATACAATCGTTTCGCCAACCAACGTATCGGCGGCCGGGATATTGATCTAGTGCATAATATCCCCGCCATTGACGTCACAGTTTCTGGCGAAGAGGTGAACGTTAGCTTTCTGGTTCACATACACAAACCGATCGTCGCCTTTCTCAGGTTTCGATACGTTCTTACGAACGATCCCTTCTCTGATCCTAACCGAATCCAGTTAAAACGAGGATCTTTGTCGATCAGGAAGGACACCCGCCGATTTGACCTTAAAGCCAGGGCTGCACTGGCGGCCTTTGACATTGAAAGCATCGCCCGCGATGAGCTAACTGACCTCGCCGTAATCCTGCGGACCACTCTATCGGACCAGATGAATGGATATGGGATCTCTGGAGATATTTCAGAGATTCGATTGGTTATTGGTGATAATTGTCTAGAGGTTTATCTGGAAGGGGATTATCGCCTGGTCGAACCTCTCTCCGCCACCATGTGACCTGCAACTTCCTTGATTACACTAGGAATGCAGAAGCTCATGAAATATTGCCAGCCCAAGTATTCCCCCTGAATTCCTCGCCGATTTTAGCATCAGGGATTTGAAATCCAATTATAGATCTCGTTTCCCCAGATTATCATCACGATCCCCCCAATGGCCAGGAATGGACCATAAGCGAAGTAGCCGCGAAGTTTCATCCTTCCACTTATCAAGGTTACTATCGCCCAGAGACCTGCCAGAAATATACCCAAGATCAGGGCGAAGAATACTCGCTGCAGACCGAGCATAGCCCCCATTGTCATTGAAAGTGTAACGTCTCCGAATCCCAGGGCTCCCGGTCCGAACAAACGCTGTCCAAGGAAAAAGAGAACCAGGAAAAACAGAAAACCAGCCACCGCCCCGGTGACAGCCAGCAGCGGGTTATTGTCTGTAAGCGGCACGCTGGCTATCAGGGCGCAAATCGTAGTGGGGAGCGTCACCGCATGCAATATCAACCGGTGTTCCAGGTCTATAACGATTACTAAGATTAACACACCAACATAGGCGGAATAGATCACGAGGTCGGCAATAGGCTCGATAAACAGCGGAAGGACGGCAAATAAAAGGCCTGTCCCGATTTCAACGAAGATCGCTCGGTTTCGAGTCGATAATCCACAATCAAGACATTTTCCTCCGAGAAGTCGCCTCGATAGAGCTAACCAACGCGTTGGGCCATTCACATAGCCGCATCGAGGGCAATGAGGAATCCGAGGCCTCTCACGGGCCGGAAGATCATCTGCAAGAACGTTGATTAGTCCCCCAACCAGAATGCCAATTAAGAGAAAAACGCCACTCAATATCATCGTCGTTCGCCTAGTACGTCTAGAACATCAGCCACAAGGTCATATCGGCCGAAGACGGGAATCAAATATACACCTTGCACCAGTGGTTTCAACTCTTCGACCATCTCACGCGCAATTGCTACCCCTTCACCTTGGGGGTCGCTGGTCGACAACATCCTGTCTCGCAGGCTAGAGGGAATCGTGATACCTGGCACCTCGTTGTGTAAAAACGACGCGTTGCCGATGTTGAATAGGGGCTGGATACCTGCCACGATCGGCAAGATTGGCTCGCCGTAGAGCGTCCTGTAACTGGCAATGAAGCTCTTCGCCACCTCGACATCGAATACGGGCTGGGTCAGGGCAAAATCCGCGCCATGTCTTATCTTCTTTCGCAGTAATCGCATCTCATTGTGAGGTTCAACCGATTCTAGATTCAGAGCGCAACCGACCGTAAAACTGGTCGGCTGATCGATCGCTTGTTCCGCCTGGTCTAGACCGCTGTTTAGCTTATGTTTTATCAAGTGGATCAAACCGGTGGGAACGATGTCGTAGTCATCCATGGCTTCAGGGTAATCGCCGATTTTGGTTGGATCTCCCATGACGACAAACAGGTTCCGAATACCCAGAGCGTGGGCTGCCAGCAGATCACCCTGCACCCTCAAAAGGTTCCGTCCTCGTGTTGGAAAGTGGAGAACAGCTTCTAATCCTACATCCTTCTGCACGAGATGAGCCGCCGCCCAGGCGCTCATTCGCAATCGAGCCAGGGGGCTGTCGGCAACATCAATAAAATTCGCTCCAGCATCCTTGAGCATTTTCGCACCGACTAATAGCCGTTGAGCAGCTGTTCCGCGAGGTGGACTCATCTCCACTGTCACAACGAAGCGGCCGGATTCGAGATATTGTTTTAGCCGTGTTGGCTCATCGGATGCCGCCACGGATGGTCGAGGGCGCAGTGTTCTTGCGACACTTGGC
>JAUVOB010000119.1 GCA_030599405.1 Chloroflexota bacterium
TGGCCTTTCATGCCTCGACCAGCGGTCTTGCCCTGCCCAGCGGCTATACCACGACCCACTCGCTTACGCTTCTTCGTCTTACCTTTGTTTGGACGCAGATCGTTTAATTTCATGTCATTCTACCTCTTCAACAACGACTAAATGATTAACCTTCTTGATCATTCCGCGGATGACGGGGTTATCATCATGCACAACAGTCTGATTTAGTTTCCGAAGGCCGAGGGCGTGAAGGGTAGCCCTTTGACTTCTCTCATACCCAATAGAGCTTTTGGCGTATTTAATCCGTATCTTTTCAGCCACGAGGCTCAACTCCATTCTCTTAACTATTAACGCCGAGTCCAGAAAGGTGTGACTTCCGCCACATCCTTCTCTCGATCAGCGGCAACTTGTCTGACATTCTTCAACCTTCGAAGACCTTCCATCGTAGCCTGTATAACGTTTAGAACGTTATTACTTCCTAATGACTTGGTCAGCATGTCCCGGTAGCCTGCTGCTTCGATGACCGCTCGTACACTTCCGCCTGCAATAACGCCCGTACCAGGAGAAGCAGGTTTGAGCAGCACCTTGGCGGCGCCGTGACGCCCGACTATCTCATGGGGGATAGTGTTTCCAACCATGGCAACGGGCTCCATAGCCTTGCGGGCTGATTCCAGCGCCTTTCGAATGGCATCAGGTACAGATCGGGCTTTACCCATGCCAAATCCGACATTTCCCTTGTTGTCGCCTACCACAACAACTACGCGAAAGCCAAACCGTCGGCCGCCCTTGATTACCTTTGCGACGCGCGTGATATCGATAATCCGTTCGTCGAACTCGTCTCGATCCCCGAAGCTTTGTCGTCGTTGACCCATTTAAATCTCCAATCCTAATTAAAACTTAAGTCCGCTTTCACGTGCGCTCTTGGCAAGCGCTTCTACACGACCGTGGTATCTGAAACCGCCTCTATCAAAAACGACGTTGCTAATACCAGCCGATTTCGCTCGCTCAGCGACTAATTCACCCACAATAGCTGCTTGTTCCTTCTTGTTCTTCCCGCCAATTTGGGACATTACTACCTTGTCGACCGTGGATGCAGCTACAATAGTCTTACCCTCAGTATCATCGATCACCTGGGCATAGATATGTTTGGAGCTGCGATAGATGTTTAACCGTGGTCTATCGGGGGTCCCAGATATCTTCAACCGTACCCGATTATGCCTTCGTTTTCTTGCTGTTCGTGACTTAGCTGTCATTCTCGAATTCCTTAAAAAGCTCAGCAGTTCATTTTATGAACGCGGCTCAATGTTGCCGGCAATCGCCGAACAATAAAATCAACTATAGCTTCGCAGTTTTTCCGGCTTTCCGGCGAACATATTCGCCTTCATATCGGATGCCCTTGCCTTTGTAAGGCTCCGGTGGACGAACCTTCCT
The DNA here is from genome assembly GCA_030599405.1 of Chloroflexota bacterium. GTDB lineage: Bacteria > Chloroflexota > Anaerolineae > Promineifilales > Promineifilaceae > UBA11865. The sequence goes on from JAUVOB010000119.1 coordinate 1,411, forward strand.
AATCTTCGCACTTATCTCTCCGACAACTTGCTTGTCGATACCAGTGACGATTATCTCTTTTCCCCTTGCCTCTACAGCAAATTGAACATGATTGGGTGGTTCGATCCGCACCTGGTGCGAGTAGCCCACATTAAGCACGAGGCTGTTACTATCAAGCTCTGCTCGATAGCCGACACCCTCAATCTGCAACTTTTTCGTGTACCCTTGACTCACACCAATAACCATATTATTGAGCAACGCTCGGGTAAGGCCATGCAAAGCTCGGTGCTGGCGAGAATCGCTAGGACGTTCAACAAATAAAGTCCCATCATCCTGCTTTATGACCATATCAGGATGAAAGCTCTGAGATAATTTCCCTTTTTCACCGCTAACCAAGACCTCTCGGCCAGCGATGTCGACTTTAACACCTTTGGGTAAGTCGATAGGCTTTTTTCCGATACGCGACATGCCTAACCTCCAATTACCATACTTCGCATAATACTTCGCCGCCTTCGCCGATCTTGCGAGCTTCCTGTCCAGTCATTACGCCCTTTGAAGTTGTCACAATGCTTGTCCCCATTCCGCTTAATACCCAGGGGATTTCACTCTTTGAGACGTAAACGCGTCGACCAGGTCTACTAATTCGCTTCAGCCCAGTTATCACAGAGCGGCGATTCCTTCTGTCACCCACATACTTTAAGCTCAGGCGAAGGACCGACTGAGGTTCTTGCGGGATAAGTTGAAAATCTGCAATATAGCCCTCATCCTTCAACACCTCGGCAATCGCCTGCTTAATCGTCGAGTTGGGTACAGAAACAGTCTTGTGCTGGCGCATAATCGCGTTTCGCACACGGGTTAACATATCGGCAATAGGATCGCTCATTGACATAACGTATATACCTCTACCAGCTCGACTTCACAACGCCGGGAATATTTCCTACGAGTGCTTGCTCTCTGAAGCAAATCCGACACAATCCAAATCGACGCATATATCCACGGGGCCTTCCACATACTTTGCCAGAACGTGGATCTCTCCATTGGCAACGATTGCGAACTCTTCCCTTGTACTTGCGACGCGTCTCGCGGGCAACCATTGATTTCTTCGCCATACGCTTCTCCTTGCTCTGACCGCTTAACCTAATGGCCTCCGAAAAGGCATACCTAAGAGGGCCAAGAGGCTGCGACCTTCATCATCGTTACTAGCGGTTGTGACGATGCTTACTTCCATTCCTCGAATTTTGTCAATCTTGTCATAGTCGACTTCAGGAAACAACAGTTGCTCCCTTAACCCGAGCGTATAATTCCCTCTTCCGTCAAAAGAATCTGGTGATATACCCTGAAAATCTCGAGTTCGTGGTAGAGCAATATGGATGAGACGAGCTAGAAAACTCCACATCCGTTCACCTCGAAGTGTCACCTTGATTCCAATAGCTCTACCTTCGCGTAATTTGAAAGCTGCGATTGATTTCTTCGCCCGAGTAACCACCGGACGTTGTCCCGTTATCTGCCGAATATCATTCGACGCAAACTCAATCGCCTTTGCATTATCCAAGGCTTCACCCAGGCCCACATTCAGAACGATTTTCTTTAACCTTGGTACCTGCATTACGCTGCTGTAACTGAATTCCTTCATCAGCGCAGGCACAATATCCTCTTTATATAGTTCGTTTATCGGCTTCAATGCCATGATATCGACCTCTAGATCTATAGTTTCTTATTATCAAATACAACTCAGTCGATGTCTTCGCCGCTTCTCTTAGAGTAACGAATAGCTTCTCCGTTCTCATCGCGACGGATCCCGACGCGGGTCGGTTCTCCGGTCTGTGGGCAAACTAACATCACGTTTGAGATATGTATTGGTGCCTCAAACTCGATGATACCGCCTTGAGCCGGAGTCCTACCGCCACTTGGCCGGGGACGTTGATGTTTCTTGACGATCTTTACGCCAGAAACGACGACTCGATTATCCCTTGGATGTACACGCAATACGGTACCGCGAAGACCAGTATCGTTACCTGCAATGACTTCGACTTGATCGCCAACTTTTATCCGCATCTTGTCACCTGTAATAGCCAAATTAAATCAGTTTCGGCAAGGATTAGAACCTGCCAAAATCTATAACACTTCCGGAGCTAGAGACATGATCCGCGAGAAACCTTTCTCCCTCAGCTCACGCGCTACCGGCCCGAAAACCCGCGTACCAACGGGATTCCGCCCATCATGATCTAATAATACGGCGGCGTTGTCGTCAAAAGCGATATAACTTCCATCTTCCCGCTTGTATTCTTTCTTAGTTCGAACGATTACAGCTTTGACAATACTGCTCTTCTTCACCGGCGAATTTGGCACGGCCTTTTTAACAGTAGCCACTACCACATCGCCAACTCCGCCATATTTTCTACGCGTGCCTCCGGCTACCTGAATAACCAGAAGCTCTCGGGCTCCAGAATTATCTGCAACGTTAAGACGGCTTTCTTGCTGGATCATCTTCTTCGCCTCTTATTAATGAGCTTGCTCAACAATTGAAACGACAGCCCAGCGTTTATGCCGGCTTATCGGCTTTGACTCGATAATCTGGACTCGATCGCCCATCTTACAATCGTTCTGTTCATCGTGGGCTTTATACTTCTTAACCCGACGAATGACTTTACCGTATAACCTGTGCCGCTTCGTAGTCGTCACCGCAACAACGACCGTCTTGTCCATCTTGTCACTGGTAACTACACCGACCAGCCGCTTTCTTTGTTGTCTCATCGACCCTATCCTGCTTGTATACTCTAATTAATTCTTACTTCGCCAATGCGCGACGCGACCGACGTCCACGAGCTATTTTCTTATTTAGATCGACCATAGTAGCCACCAGCTCGTTATCATCTTCGTCTAGAAATGCCACTTCCCAGGCTGATTCTTCATAGCTGAAATGAACCTCAGCGGACCAATCATCTTGTCCCGCAACCGCCGCGACGACATCTGGTTTGGTCAGAGCAGCTTTCACGGCTAGATCGCGCTGGTTCAATACGGTCTCCAGCTGGGCGATCTCTCTCCGAACTCGCCTTATCTGGGATAAATCATCAAGACGAGCAGCAGCCTGTTGGAACCGTAGGTTGAACATCTCTTCACGAGCGTTCTCAAGCATTTCCTCCAGCTTTTCGTCGCTCTCGTCTCGTAATTCGACAATGCTAGCCATTAATATCTCCCTTCTCGCGAAATGACTTGGGTTTTGATTGGAAGTTTATATCTGGCCCGTCTTAATGCCTGACGGGCCATTTCTTCCGATACGCCTGATAACTCAAACATAACCCGACCAGGTTTCACAACAGCCACCCAATGGTCAACCGATCCTTTCCCTTTTCCCATCCGTGTTTCGGCTGGTTTTGCCGTCACTGGTTTATCGGGAAAGATGCGGATCCAGTACCTTCCGCGGCGTTTCATCTGACGTACCATCGCCCGTCGAACGGCTTCTATCTGTCGGCTGGTTATCCAACCGGGTTCTAGTGCCTGTAATCCAAAATCACCGTGCAGCAGTTCAGTACCACCTTTGGCCATTCCTCTCATTCGACCACGAAACTGTTTGCGGTACTTCACCCTCTTTGGCATTAACATGATTGCTTCTCCAGAAACTGCTGCTCAATTGTCAGCTATAGTTATCGATCTCTAAGGAGTTAACTGAGCAAGAAACTCAGCGATGCCTTCTGATCGCAATTACTCACTTATATATACGTCTGTCGTTTCGCTTTTTTGGGGCAGGATATCACCTTTGTATATCCATACCTTAACGCCAATTCGTCCGAACGTCGTAAGTGCCTCGGCGAAACCGTAATCCAAATCGGCCCTAATCGTGTTCCGGGGAACTCGGCCGTCCCAAGTCTTCTCGGTCCTCGCCATCTCAGCGCCCGAAAGTCGTCCAGCACATTCAATCCGGATACCCTCAGCACCCTGACGCATCGCTTGCATCGCGGCTCTCTTCATGGCACGGCTATGTGATATCCGTCGATTCAACTGATTGGCGATATTCTCGGAAACCAATTGCGCATTCAGATCTGGTTCCGATATCTCTTCCACGTCAAGTTTCACAGATTTATTGCTTAGAACTCGCAGCTTACTCCGGATTTCCTTGACAGTAACGCCTTTTCGACCGATCACGATACCAGGCTTTGAGGTATGAATCACAACCTGAACCTGGTTAGGGAATCTTTCGATCTCAATGTTAGCGATGCCACCCCTAGGCAGCTCGCTAAAAATAAGTCTTCGAATAGCAAAATCCTCTTGCAAGAGCTCCCGGTATCGGTCACCTTCAGCGTACCAGCGCGCGTTCCAATCCCGAATGATTTTGAGTCGAAATCCAATTGGATGTACTTTTCGTCCCAACGTCGCTTCTCCTTAA
>JAUVOB010000321.1 GCA_030599405.1 Chloroflexota bacterium
AGAGTTGTCGAGGTAATTAGGTGTTTCAGCTCTTAACGAAGGTCCCGTTTCGAAGCTCTGTCAATGCTTGCTGAATCTCTTCCCGGGTATTCATCACGAAAGGTCCATAGGGGAAAATGGGCTCTTTGAAAGGTCCGCCGGCCATGATCATAAACCGGGCCTGGGCGCTCTCCGATGCCCGAATCTTGAGTCGATCACCGTCGTCGAAGACAACCATGCAGACAGCGCTGACGAAATCACCTTGTTCGTCGTCGTCAAGGCCGAAATGCCCTTCACCGTCGAAGAGATAAGCGACGGCCGAATGTCCATCTGCAACCGGCAAGTCGATCTCCGCACCGGGGTCGAGAGTTACGTCCATGTATAGAGGTTCGGCGGCGATCTCGGTTACTGGCCCTTTGATACCCGCGTATTCTCCGGCGACGACACGCACCGTTACTCCCTGATTCTCAACGGAAGGGATGGTTGAGGCGTCGACTTCCTGGTATCGGGGCTGACTCATTTTCTGCGCGGCTGGCAGATTTACCCACAACTGGAATCCGTCGATCCGGCCGCTTGGCCCGCGTCGAGGCATTTCTTCGTGCATAATGCCGCTGCCGCTGGTCATCCACTGTACATCGCCTGGACCAATGAAACCCACATTTCCCAGGCTGTCACGGTGGCGCACTTTGCCTTCGAGTATATAGGTGACTGTTTCGATGCCACGATGGGGGTGGGTCGGGAATCCGACAAGCGGCCCTTCAAGGGGATCATTGAAGGCGAAATGATCGAAAAGCAAGAATGGGTCGAATAGATTCGAGACATCAGGTCCAAATGAGCGGCGCAGCAGTACACCGGCTCCTTCGATTACGTATTGGGGTTCGATTATCTGTTTGATTCTTCGGTATGTTTTCGTCATTTTCCAGTATCGACTCCTGGGCAGGGGTATTATCTTTATTGTATCAATATTATGATAGAAAACCTATAAATCAAGTCAGATGCGAGATCTTACTAAAGCCAGCTATCATCAAGAGAAACATTTACTGTCCATCTCTGGGTGGGAGTCATACCGCCCACATGATTCCGAATTCACCGAGATCTCCCTTGAACGGATGAGATAAAGACGGCAGTGACAACAGTCACAAAGATATGGAACATCCCAGCCAGAGGTAAAATGTATTTTTTTTGCCATCAGGGTCTCTTTTATAGTACAATGGTCATGGTACAGTGGTCACATCAAGTGAGAGATTGATGCAGACAGGAGGTCATAGATAAATGTTATTCCTTACGCGTGAAGATGGACAGGGACAGACTGAGTACGCATTACTCCTGGTGCTTATCGCCATGGGTTTAGTCATTCTGTTAACTTTCGTTGGTCAATTTATAGTTACCACATATGCATGGATTACATCTCAGATCTCGAACGTGTGAGTATCATTAATAGAAAATGATTTTTTCGGACTGTTTGTCCAACATGAGCCCCGTTTTTCGGGGCTTTTTTTTGTAATCATCCGAAAACGTCTTCAATAGTCCCCACGATGCCGTTCCAGCTAAATTTCCTTCATATTTAGAGGAAACCACGATTGTCACTGGGTCTGACCAGCTGTCCCAAGCTGAAATCAATCTGATCAACGGTCAAATGTGGGCGAATAGCTGGGTTTGAAGGAATGGTCTCATTCTCGAGAGCAATGCAGTCAGGGAGCCTTCCTACCAAGGCCATCGGGATGAGTTTATAGAGCCTCACCTCGCAGGCTAAAGATCCGATTGTTCGACAAGCAGATTTCTGAAGGCTTCTTCAATCCAGGCGACCTGTTCCACCAGAGGATCCCGAAGTTTTGGATCTATTTTCAATGAAGCGAGCCATTCGCGACACTGGGTGGCCTTATCGTGCATGCTGGTCGCTGAGTCGTCGCCTTCATAGGCTTTCTTAATAGCCGTCGCGTATTGCTGGTAAATCATGTAGGGCATTTTTTCACCTGCCATTTTTTGGGGAGCTGTCTACTTGTATTGTTCCAGTATCTTGCCAGAGAGGAACACATCATCCTCATAGCACCATACCCAGCTTTCCTGCAGACGGATTGAGCGGAATACTGGATGGCCGGTCTCCTCGTAGTGCTGTTTCATGTGTTTGTTCTTGGAGGTATCACAACAGCCGACATAGCCGCAGATGAGGCACATTCGCAGGGCAGGCCAGATATCTCCCGCCGCCAAACAATCGTTGCAGACATCTGTGGTAGGTTCGGTGACTTTGATAAGATCTAGATGACCACATGACAAATCTGCCACCTGTCCTGTAAAGATCAGCTTCAGCAGGAATTCGGGAATTGATACCGGGTACTTCGTCGGTTTGTCCATGTCCTCCGGAGGAGGAACCATGTCGATCGACCTGAGGGTGGCCATGACATCCGGTAGGGGTAGATCCTCCCAGCAGAAGGCGAAGTTACCGTTTCTGATCCTGCTGGTTACGGTTGATGTCCAGGTCGCATGCTTACCCGATCCGGGAGATCCCCACAACTCGTTCTTCTGGGTACCGCTCAAGGTCAAGGCGAAGGACAGCGTCTCGCCTCTATCGTTGAAGTCGTCGACTGCGATCTTCATATCCGGAAAGGCTGCGACGAGATCTCCAGCAAGTTGGTTTAGAACGTCAGGCGCCGTCTCCTCCCCTGGCGCCGGTCTATAGTTGAAAAAAGCACGGGATATGGTCTCGTCAATGATGGATAGGTCGCCCTGGTTGAATCCGGCGACAAAACGTTGAATAAGGGCTTTATGTTCCTCGATTGGCATTTTTAATCTCTCCTGACTGTTGCTTGGGTTTGAGTGGCTACCACCGTTCATTATATCCAACCTACACCTCCCAGCCATTAATTGAGGGTAAATCGGATCAAGAGCTTTATCTCTTCACAGTTGACGCCGCGATCCGGATGCCGGCGCTGTAATTAATCCGCGTTAAAGGGTCACCCTGATTACGTTGTTCTTGTAGGCACCAATACAGATTTCGCCCTAGGCAGTGGTAATAATGGGCCTACCCTTGCACGAGATGACGGAACGGGTCGAAGAAGAAACTCCCCTCGAGGCTTTCGTTCGAGCAGTGAACCACACCCGTCCCACCAGAAACTTGATACCGGAAATACCCGTTTAGCTTTGCGAATTGTACGTTGG
>JAUVOB010000430.1 GCA_030599405.1 Chloroflexota bacterium
AGATAGATTTCTCCAGCTGCAATAGACGCTTGTCAAGCTCGCTGGACATCTGCCTAAAGAAATCAACGTCTACCCCAACCCCTTCTCTCTCCATGGCTGCGAGCACCGAGATCAAGGGCATCTCGATGTCCTTCATAAGTCGCTCTAAACCCTTCTCGGCTATTTCGGGCTCAAGGTCCAAGGCAAGTCGAAGGGTAATATCAGCATCGGCCGCTCCGTAGGGCGCCGCCTTATCGATAGGGACCGCGGCAAAGCTAATCTGATCCTTTCCTTTTCCTATCAGGGAGGAGATTTCTGTCATCTCAATACCGAGACGATGGAAGGCAAGATCCTTTAGCCCAAGATGTTTGCTCGCTGGATTCGAGAGCCATTCAGCAATCATGGTATCGAACCCAATCGGTTTGACCTCTATCCCATATCGTCTCAGTATTGCGAAATCGTATTTGGCGTTATGGGCGATTTTGGGTATAGAAGGATTCTCAAGTACAGGCCTTAACGCCTCTATTACGTCGGTAAGAGGCAGCTGGTCGGGCGAAAGGCGCGCTTCGCCGGCAAACAATGTCATCTGACCGAGCTCATTTTGCGCTTCTTCGTCAAGGTGTCCAACGGGTACGTAGAATCCGAAGGAAGGCTCCACGGCAAGGCAGATCCCAACCAACTCGGCTGTCATTTCATCAAGCCCAGTTGTTTCCACATCGAAACTTATCTGTGGAGCGTCCTCCAAGACAGACACCAGTCCGGAGAGTTCTTCACGTGATCTAATGATCTGCGTCTCGGTTGGAGGTTGCTGGCTCGTAGGCAACGCCTCGTCCATCGTGTCGATAATTCGACCAGTTAGACTCCTGAATTCCAATTCTCTGAATAGCTCGATGACAACACTTCTATCAAAATCCTGGGTGGTACATGCCTCCAGGTCCAGTGTAATCGGGGCATCAGTTACAATCCGGGCCAGCTTGTAGCTCAGATAGGCATCGTCCTTGCCGGCAGCTAAGTTCTTCTGCATCGCCCCTTTTATCTCTCCGAGATGATCGTATATACCATCAAGTGTTTCATACTGAGCGAGAAGCCGCTCCGCCGTCTTCACCCCAACACCTCGAACACCGGGAATATTGTCACTCTTATCCCCTACCAAGGCTTTGTAATCGACAACTTGGTCAGGACGAACGCCGAGTTTCTCAATAACCTTGGTCGTGTCGTAGATCTGCGGCACGCGCTGGTATTGGCTCGGCGGTAATTCAATCCTCGTATTATCGTCGACGAGTTGCAGCAGGTCTTTGTCGCCCGTGATAATCAGGACTGGTACTTCGTGTTCCTTGGCCTGTTTTGCTACCGTGCCAAGCACATCGTCAGCTTCATAACCATCCAATTCTAAGACAGGAACACCAAAAGCCTGAACGAGTTCGCGAATGCGCTCTATCTGGAGACGTAATTCGTCCGGCATCTTCTCTCGGGTACCTTTGTAATCTGCGAACATTTCGTCTCGAAAGGTCTTTCCAACGTCAAAGCTAACTGCTAGATACTTCGGTGGTGAATCAGCCAAGATCAGGTCAAGCAAAGTTCTGGCGAAGCCAAAGGTCGCATTTGTTGGTTCGCCTTCCTTGGTTGCAAATGAGTCGAGGGGCAAGGCATAAAAGACTCTGTAGGCCAAGGCATGACCGTCTATAAGTACCAGTCGATCCATAGTCATTCATCTACCTTTTGATTAAATCCACAACAGTATCAAGCCTATATCTGACAGGCGGGCTATGCGTGTTGGTGTAGGGATCTTCTGAAATAACCAAATGTACCAAGTCGAACGCTTCAGTTGGCTGCGGCAGAAGTGCGATGAAATGCACTGTAGCGTCCAAAGTCCGGGGGAAAATCCTGTATACACCGCGTTACGGAGGTCATTCTACTTCTGGCTAAATATCAGGTCAAATGATTGCAACTATCCATAGATGGCGCAGACCGTGATAGATCTTTTCGCGAATTTCGAAAGAACCCTCTACAGCAACCAATAATAATGCCGACAGTTGTGAACACGGTTATCGATAATGTCACCTGGTTGGTGGAATAAGTCACTGCTAAAACTTCTCTTCCGAATGGACCAGCGATAGTCAAATACGCCCGTTAATTCATCTTCGTTAGGTTCCACGGGAGAGCACATGCAATGAAGGAGGGCAATGGATTAGGACTATCGATA
>JAUVOB010000044.1 GCA_030599405.1 Chloroflexota bacterium
CTTTCGTAAAGGAGACATGTTGCCCGGCGATTTTGGCCTTCTCATTATCTGGCATTTTTCTTATCTTATCCATCACGAATCCTCCCTACCTCGCGAATTACTGGGTCTAAATCCGCTGGCTGGCTGCATCTCCCGGCCTGTACGAAGTTTCGACTAGCAAGTCTCCTTCGCACATGGTTGCCACCAAGTATCTGCTCCTATCTCACTATAATTGTTCGTCTATGTGAAGTCAAGGGACGCCGATGTGGAGGCAATGATTCCTTTGTGGTTTCTGTAGTTGTGTAGCGAAATGATTACCGCAAACCTACCTTAGCGTCCTTCTCTGGCTATGGCATGTACCGAAAACCTGATGTAGTAGGACTTCCATCAAATCCTGCGATCAGGAATATGATTCGGGCAGCCACAGGTAGCGGCCAAATTTGCAATACTCCTTGAAACCTAGCTTCGAATAAAGACCAAATCCCATATCACTCGATTGGAGGACGCCGACCCGATATCCAAGATCTCGCGTATCCAAGAGAGGCGTCATGGTGATCGCACGACCAAATCCCCGGCGACGAGCTTCGGGAAGCGTGCCAACATTGTAGATCCCAGCCACCCCTCCTGCGAGAAGCACAGTTGATACCGCCACCAATTTTCCATTTTCGAAGCCCATGTAGTTCTTTACCTGAGCATCGGGATCATAGCCTGGAATCCCCAGGAAGTTGAACAATGCCTCGCTGACGAAGGCTGGAAAGTGAAAAACACCGGTGAGAATATCACACCATGAGATCAGATCGGCACTGTTTTGTACTAGTCGGATGGAGAAACCTTCTGGTAGATCTATATCGCCTGACAGGGCGTCAAGGTCAAGGGCCATGCTAGGTTCGCTGCCTTCATAGCGCAATCCGAGAGCCTCAAGACGTTGCCCGAGATCGCGGGGCCGGCTAAGCGGGGTAACAGACCAAATCATGGGAAGGTTCCTTTCCTGGAATTTACCAAGGATCTGGCCGATCACGAGATCCGCGTCTTCACTACTTAGGTTTGTCGCAAAAACTCCATTAAAGAGAGGAAAGGGGATGCCTGTGAGGAACCAGGTAATACCACCCTCAAGTGAGGTCTCCACATCTGGTGCGTTCTTAAATAGGTCCATGAAATCAAGGTTATTGGCGACCATCGCCTCAATTACCCGGTCCCTGGACAGATCTTTCAGAATTGCGGTCATGGATTCAATCCCTCCATGAAGAATCATAGAGTTGCCGATAGGTAAACTCGTATTTCATTGCCTGACATTGGGCAGTCAACGGATACATGCAACACGAAAGAGACCGGTCATTGGTCTTCGGCAGTCCATTGATCTGCCTAATTAGGCGGCACAGATAAGCCACCCGGTCCCGATACCTCACGGCTCGATAATTTCAGCGAAGTATATCGGTCGCCATAGCGGGTGGTGTCCCTTCCAGTGCGATTCGAACCGCTTCATCGACGGACATTGACCGGCCTTCGTCCCAGGCCTGTTGATCAAGTACCGGATGCCGCACCTCACAGATGCCGCCGCAAATCTCAGTATAGAATGGTTGGGCCGATAATTCACCAGACTCGATTGAGACTTCAACTGCGCCCAGCAATTGGGCCGCTCGTTGCGATTGACCGTCAAAATAAGCCACTTCCGCCAACCCTGCAAGCAGCACGAGCTTACGGGTGATAAGGTCGGTCTTGCGCCAAAGTAAAAGGCTCTCAGCGAAATATTCCTGAGCCTGGCGGTATTCGCCGATCTTCAAGGCTATGATTCCTAGCGAGGTAAGCGTATAGGAGATGAAGTTAAGATGATTGATTTCATAGCTCATCGATAGAGCTTGCTGGCAATACTGACTGGCTCGTTGATATTCCCCTCTCTTATACATGATCCGGCCGAGCTCGTTCAAGGCATCAATGGTGTTGGTCGTGCTCTCAATCTCCTTGGCTATAGCAAGGGCCTCTTGAAAATGTTTCTCGGCTAATAACAAGTCGGCATCCTCCTCCGCAAGAGATCCTTTCTTGAAGTGGGCATTCATAGTCGACCGACGGTTGTTCAACGTATCTACGAGGTGGAAACTTTCCTCAAGTAGACGCCTCGCCTCATCCGGCTCATTCTTTCTGAAACGGAAATTCGCAGAGGTCGATAACACTAATATTCGGAGCCATGGATCCTCCATAGATTTGCCAATTTCTAGGCTTTCTTCTGCCAGGTCGAAGGCTTCCTCGCGCATTCCGGCGGCATAGGACATGTTTGCCTGAGCAGCGAGGGTAAATGCCGTAAACCACCGATCATCCACCTGCCGGAATCGCTCCACAGCCTGACGGTGGTACTCGGCAGCCTGTCGGTACTGGCCTATGACGCAGCCAACGAGACCTCCTCGATTGAGTACTTTTCCCTGAAGCTCTACTGGCAGATCTTCCAGGTACTCAAGGGAGCGCTCAAGCCATATAGTTCCGTCAACCGCGTTGTCGTAGAGGAACCAGGTATAACCTAGGGCTGAGAAGAGCCGGGCGCCTAGAACCGGATCACGTCCCTTGTTAAGCGACCAATTCAGCGCGGCGATGAAGTTATCGTAATCGGATTTAATTCGTCTATACCACTGCGTCTCTTCTGATCCGCATATTCTGACATCGAATTCTTCGGCGAGAGCGGCATAATATTCGGCGTGTGCTCGTTTGACATCTCTGGAAAGACCTGCCTTCTCCAGCTCCTCTTGGGCAAATTGGCGTAACAGCCGATGTTGCCCGTAGCGACCTGATTCTGGATCGCGAATTAGCAGCGATTTATTGACCATGTCGACTAGATTTCGCACGGATGCACCGGCGGTGGCAGCGGCCGCCTCCCGGGTAAAGCCGCCACGGAATACGGACAGCCCCATAAAGGTTGATTTCTCTGTCTTTGACAGTCGATTCCAGGCATGTTCGAAAGCAGCCCGAACACTTCTCTGACGCTCCGGAAGATTCCGCATCTCGCTCTCGAGGAAATCGATGTTTTTGCTGATTTCATCGGCAATCTCGTCTGCCGGGAGGACATCGACCCAAGCAGCGGCCAAAAGAATTCCTAGAGGCAATCCTTGAACCATGCGGCATATGCGTACGATTCCGGCAATTTCATCTCGACCCGGGTCATAGCCTGGTTGCCACATGCGGGCGCTCTGAATAAACAGTTGGACCGCACTGAAGTCAGAATCATCCTCGAAGGTTTCGGATCTGGGGTAGCTCATGCCCTCCACCCGAAAGATATGCTCTCCATGCAAGCTTAATCGCTCGGCCGAGGTGGCGATGATCCGGACGTTTGGGGCCGCCTTCAGGATCTCGTGCACCAAGGTTACACCGTCCAACACATGTTCAAAGTTATCGAAGATGACCAACATCTCTTTGTTTTGAAAGTAGTCAATAGCTTGCTGCTCCGGTGTCCTGGTATCGGCATGAACTGGAGGATAATTAACAGCTTCCCAGATTGTCGGTACCAGCGCTTCGATTGTAGTGAGAGGAGCGAGAGGGACGAAGGCTACGCCGTCGGCGAACTGGTCAAAATGCCTATGCGCCCATTCAATAGCCAGGCGAGTCTTTCCCATACCACCAGGTGCCAGCATTGTGATCAGGCGGGCATCCGTATCCGTAAACAGACCAGAGATCTCGGCAAGTTCACCTTCGCGGCCGACGAATGGTGTCATCTCAATTGGGAGATTGCCACGATTCCCGGTTACACCTTGCGATGGGGTCTCAAAACGTCCGCTCTGCACATCTCGGAATCCTGCCCTTTTACTCCTCACAGCGGAGGAACCTACGATGCGATGGTGGTAATCAGCGGAATCAAGCCCGCCAATTATCGCCTCCATCTCCGCACCAATTAGGCGCACACTTGGGATTCTCAATTCGCGATCTTTTTGAAGCATCCGGTATATCAGATCCACCAGCCCTGGCGGAGCGTCGGGCCGCAGTTCTTCCAAGTCGGGAACTGGAGCCGAGAGGATCGCGAGTAGGGTCGCGCTGTGGGTCGATCTGTCAAACGGCCGCTGCCTGGTGAGCATCTCAAACAGCATTACGGCAAATGACCAGATATCGGCTCGGGCGTCGACGTCGTGGCCCTGGACAGCTTCAGGACTTAAATAGCTTACAGTACCGATGATCGTCCCAGCGGCCGTCATCTCAGAGGTCTGGACACGGGCAACGCCGAAGTCGGTCAATCGAACATTACGATCTCGATCGAGTAACACATTAGCAGGTTTGAGATCGCGGTGTATGATTTTTAGATAATGGGAACGAGTGAGGGCATCGGCGATTTGTAAGCCAACAGCCAGAATCTCGGGAATCGATAAACTACTTCCCGACCCCAACCATTCGCCCAATGTACCGCCGTCCACGTATTCCATGACGATATAGTGCTGTCCGTTTCGCTCGATAGCCTCAAGTATCTTGATGATATTTGGATGATCGAGTTCCCGCAGCAGAGCGGCCTCTCGGACGAATCTTCCGACCCAATCTGAATCGCTACTGATCAAATCAGAACGTAATGCTTTAATGGCAACCTCGTCACCAGAGGAGATATCGCGGCCCATGTATACAACCCCCATTCCTCCGCGACCAATTTCCCTTTCTAGTGAATAGCGATCGGTCACATCGACGATTACGTCCATAGGCACCTCAATCAACGTGAATCACACTTATTGGGTTGATCTTACTTGAAATCGTGCAAGGTATGTTATGGTGATAGGGTTTCTTGCCAAACAGAAAAGATCTTCTCGTCTGTCCGGATGAGGCATCATCATACCACACGATTGACACTTCGAGAACGTGAAGGGAATTTGAGCTCTGCCTAATTAGCAATAATGAAAAACGAGAGCCCAGATCGTTAATTACTCGGAACAGCTCGCCGAGCTGCCCGAATGCGTTGAAAGCGCCGAGGGAAACAAGCGAAATCGTAAGAGACATAAGACTCAGGAGTGCGATGATGGTTCCGGCGATCTGTATAGACAGTAGTGGGCGAATTGCCGACCGAACTTCCCGAAGATAGGTAAATACAAGGCAGGCTTGAGAGAAGAATACAGACGTCTACAGAAAAATCGACCAGGCCTAGTGCCGATCTTGCTGTTGGTGTGCTTGCGAATTACAACCCAGAATACAATGAATCCGAAGAGGAGAACTATGGAGCTCAATAATCAGAACGTTTACTTCCCGGCTACTTACCTGATCAATAGTGGATTAGGCGGGTCGTTTGAGTACTTTAACAGCGTAGAATCCCCGAATCTCCTCGTTGCCCTGAAAGACAGTTGCTGGGGCAAGGCCAAATCCTAACGCTTGCCACATGGGTATAGCCTCGAGCTTATCCTCTGAACTCCAAGCTCTAATTTGGTAGGCGCCAAATTCTGTTGCCCGTTCTATTGCCAGATGGATCAGGCGGCTCGCAATTCCACGTCTTCGATATTCCCGGTCAATTTCGATTATGTCAATATATCCTTCGCGACTTTCTGTTATGGGTTTTGGCAAGGTGCGCCAATACACGGAGATCATACCGACCAGCTTTTTTTCATAGGTGGCTATGATGGTGAACCCATCTTCGAAGTGCAAATGGCGCGCTGCTTTTTCGCCCCATTTCTTATTCACGCGAACGCGCCAGTCGCTACCTGCTGCGAAGTAATCTACAATGAAGTCCATGAGATTTTTTGCAAGACGCTGTTGAGCCGCCGCCTGCCTATTGCCGGGCCAAGTGATCTGGTTACCAATTTTACAATAATTCTCCGGAGGGTGCTCTTCATAATCAGAAAGAGGGAAATTTCTGGCACTACGCCGGGCAAGACTGTATGCTAGATTAGCCAATTGGGCAATGAAAAGCGATAGAAGTAATGTGACGGTATTTCTAGCGCGATAGGTCAAACAAAATCTCTATTGGGAGCACATTCCTAAAATATCTGCCGGAGCTGGAGTGGTTCCGCGTCAAGCAGTCCTCGATACTCCGGGCGTCACAGCGCTCTTACTTTCACTGCGCGTGGTTGGAATCAAAGCCAGAAATTATGGATTTGCTGTCGGTCGCATCGTTATTAATTGGACTGTCTTAGCAGCTATCACCATATTTATACAAGGAGGTATTCAATGTCATCACCAATTATCATCGGAGGCATGCATCATTTCACACTGACGGTGACGGATTTGCAGCGAAGCGTTGATTTTTACACAAAGGTCCTAGGCTTCGAGCAGGTTGCCGACCTGGGAACAAAAATAGGTCTACACAATGGCTCGTTTCTATTGGTCGTAGCTCTTCCGCCAGAGCCTAACCAGACAGTAGCCGATGACCGATTCAATGAGAATCGTGTAGGTCTGGATCATATCAGCTTCCTGGTCGACAACCGGGAAGCCATGGAAAAAGCAGCGGCGGCGCTTGACGAGATGGGTGTATCTAGGGGGGCAATCCGTGATCTGGGAAAGGGTTTTGGCTTCGACGTCATGGCGTTTCGCGATCCGGACAACGTCCAGCTTGAATTGACCGCCCTTTACGACTAGCAAATTCGGATTCCAGGCATTCGAAATGGGGCAGGTATCCGGAAGACCCCTGCTCAGAAAGCCACCTCGTTCGGCAACTCTTTGTTAATTGCTGAAACATTCAGCTGCATTGATTTTTGGTGTGGACAGTTCACACACTAGGTAAAAGAAAAAACGGCATGATGGCGTCTGCTTGGTCCTACATATAGACTCGCTAGCTTTCTAACGTTCTTCTCATCCCACCAGTGCTGCAAAACCTGTCTCCAACAGATCGCCCAAATCCGGCGTTTACGAGCGCCTTTTCGTAATCGTTTTCCAATGTTTACGCTGGGCTCGATTGCGGCGACAGCCAGGGGCTCGCATGCGGCTGATTAGGCGCTTTAGATATCTGGCGATTATTAGCGTTGTTTACTACTTAATCGATAAATGACTGACACAGTCCTTGTCGGTGCCTTGTAGCCATTAGTATAGAATAACCGGACAGGCTAAGACGACGTCGCCTATTCGAAATTCTTATTACATCGACGAGCTCCTTGACACGCCGTTTATGGAATATCTGGATGCACCGTCTCACCAACGGATAACAGCCATGCCCGATCTCTGGAGATATATATGAAGCAGAAGCACAATCGACACCACGTTGTGATAATCGGAGGGGGTTTTGGCGGCTTGCATGCCGCTACGAGGCTAAGAAAGTCGCCCGTGCGAATTACATTGGTCGACAAACGCAACTTCCATTTATTTCAACCCCTGCTGTACCAGGTCGCCACTGGCGGATTGTCACCGGGTGATATCGCTTATCCTCTGCGCTCGATACTGGGAAGGACTCCCAATGTAACTGTGTTAGCGGCAGAAGTGACAGACATCTTACCGGATGAAAATAAAGTCCTCTTAGTCGATGGCGACCTTGAGTACGACAGCCTGATCTTGGCCACAGGCGTGGTCAACCATTACTTCGGACATGATGAATGGTCCGAACCGGCGCCTGGGCTTAAGACAGTCGAAGACGCGCTTTACATCAGGCGAAAGATACTTATCGCCTTCGAAGCCGCCGAACGGGAAAATGACCCGCATGCCAGGCGATCCTGCCTCAATTTTGTTGTGGTAGGTGGAGGGCCCACAGGGGCTGAATTGTCTGGAGCCATTTCTATGTTGGCGAATTCCACGTTAAAAGGTGAATTCAGCCATATCGATCCACAAGAAGCCGATGTCTTTCTCATTGAAGGCTCCGATCGGCTCCTTAATTCGTTTCCAGAAGGTCTGTCTGCCAAAGCGGAGGACGAATTGCGCGCCCTTGGCGTCCATGTGCGAACGAGACACCTGGTGACCGATATTACTGGTGAAAGCGTAACCGTTCGCGATCTTCAGAATGAAGAGGAAGAGGAGATATTCACCCGAACAGTCCTCTGGACTGCCGGAGTTCGCGCTTCGCCGCTGGGACGGAGGCTAGCCGAAAAGACGGGAACTGGCCTGGATGGGATGGGCAGAGTGATAGTTGAAGAAGATCTGACCCTCGCGGGCTATCCGGAAATATTCATAATTGGAGATTTAGCCCATTTCGCCCACCAAACTGGTGAGCCGCTGCCTGGCGTTGCCCAGGTTGCCATGCAAGGTGGCAGTTACGCCGGTCGTCTTATCCAGAAAC
>JAUVOB010000005.1 GCA_030599405.1 Chloroflexota bacterium
GCCCAATACGTTGTTCGTGACGGGTGGCTATGTCAACGCCCCAGTGGCCACTGCGGCATGGCTCCGGCGCGTACCTTCAGTCATCTTCTTGCCTGATGTTGAGCCGGGGATGGCGATCCGCGTGTTGAGTCGTTTTGCCAAACGAGTGGCATGTACAACCGAGGCTTCGCTGAACTTCTTTAAGCCAGGAAAGGGAATCGTTACAGGCTACCCGGTCAGACGCAAATTACGCGAAGCCACATCCTTTAGCAAGGACGAGGCATTAGCTCACTTTAACCTGAAACGCGAGAGACCAACTCTGTTCGTTTTTGGTGGTAGTCGCGGAGCCCGCAGTATCAATCGAGCTCTATTAGCTGGGTTACCGCTATTACTCGACCGAATTCAGGTGATTCACATAAGCGGCATGTTGGACTGGGCAGAGGTTAAGGAAAACAGAGATTCATTACCAGAGGATCAGCAGACCTACTATCGGGCCTACCCATATCTTCACGAGGAAATGGGGAAGGCCTTTCGTTCAGCCGATCTCGTATTAGCGAGGGCTGGGGCTAGTATGCTCGGTGAATGCCCCGCGTTTGGTCTTCCGGCCATTTTAGTTCCCTATCCATATGCCTGGCGTTATCAGAAGGTTAACGCCGACTACTTGGAGCAAAGGGGAGCCGCGATCAGTGTGCGAGACGAGGACTTGATGGAGAAGCTGGTCGAGACAGTTCTTGGGTTTCTCTTCGATGAGATCCTTCATGATGAGATCTCGACCGCCGCTGAAAGGTTGGACGTACCGGATTCAGCCACCAAGTTGGCTCGATTATTGATAGATATTGGGCAAGGTGCACTCAAATGATCAATCTATTTGCGCTCTTTTGGATTAGCATTATTTTATTCGCCACAATCGGTGCCGTACGCGGCTGGAGTAAGGAAGTCATCGCCATGGCTGGCCTCGTGCTCTCCTTATTCGCGCTAAATACCTTCGGGCACCTCTTTGTCAGGCTCGTAGGCAGCGTCGGCCTAGGAGCTGACGAAGCGGACTTTCTAGCAGAAATGAGGCGCCAATTCATGATTCTTGGTGGAATCCATGTGTTAATCGCCTTCTTTAGCTACCAGGGAGTCGTTCTGGTTCGATCCCGCATAACCCCGCGAGAAACCATCCAGGAACGATTACTTGGCCTGATTTTCGGCGCCTTGAATGGTTACCTGGTAGTGGGAACGTTGTGGTCCTTACTCGAGTACAAGATCACGCCGGATGGCTGGCTGCGTCTACCACCCAACTTCCCATATGCTTTTGATCCAATGATAATCAGACCAGTGATTGAGGCCCCCGGTCAGGAACTCCTATTAACACATCTACCGATTCCGTTCCTCGTACCCTGGCTTCCATTGTTGGTAGTTCTAGTCTTCCTGTTCGTGATAGTCGTGATTCTTTAGCAAGCGATTGCCAGAAAGTCGAGACAGACCTTTACTAGCGAAGCGCATGGTGGAAATGACCATCTCAAAAGATCGCCAATTAATCGGTGAACTAGACCGCGGAAGCCATATTCATCTCGTGGGTATTGGCGGTTTCGGTCTGTCTGCGATTGCGCGTGTTCTCCTAGGTAAGGGTTTTATTGTAAGTGGCTCTGATCTTCAGAGGAACGAGCTGACAGACGAGCTAGCGGAAGCGGGCGCGACCATCTATATAGGACATAGCGCCGACAACTGGAAAGGGGCGGATGCGTTGCTCGTTTCATCGGCAATCCCGCTCGAAAATCCAGAGGTAGTATCGGCCAAAGAAGCGGGAGTGCCGGTGGTGAAACGAGCGGATCTGATAGGCGATCTCATGAGCGATAGTTATGGGATTGCCGTCGCAGGATCTCATGGCAAGACTACAACTACAGGAATGATCGCCCAGATCTTGGTTGAGGCAGATCTGGATCCATCGGTGATAGTAGGTGGCGTACTTCCCTTGTTTGGCACAAATGGGCATGCCGGAAATGGTATTCATTTCATTGTTGAAGCCGACGAATACGACTATATGTTCTTAGGTTTACGACCTACGATATCCATTATCACGAACATCGAGTTCGATCATCCAGACATTTTTCCGACAGTCGATGCATACCGATCTGCATTCGAACAGTTCGCCCATCTTACGCCAGAATATGGGATGCTTATCGTGTGCGCGGATGATGCGAATGCTCTCGAGTTGGCAAATGGAAAGAGTCCTCCTGGCGTCAACGTCGAAACATACGGACTTGGAACGGCGATGTGGAGAGCAGTAGACCTGAGACAAAACCAACTTGGAGGTTTAGATTTTCTAATACAGCGTGACGAGGACACCGTCGGGCTGGCCCGTCTGCGCGTTCCTGGTGAACACAACGTGTTGAACGCGCTGGCCGCCATCGTCGTCGCAGTCAATTTGGGAATCGAATTCAACACTATTAGGAAGGCACTAGCCAACTTTAACGGCATTGGTCGCCGTTTCCAGATAATAGGTGAAGCCGGTGACGTCGTGATTATCGATGATTACGCGCACCATCCGACTGAGATCAGGGCGACACTCGCAGCCGCCAGACAACGCTATGCAGACCGGCGCATATGGGCAGTTTGGCAGCCGCATACCTATAGCCGTACCAAGAGGTTGCAGGATGAATTCGCTACATCGTTTAACGATGCCGATATTGTTACCGTCCTCGATATTTTCAGAAGCAGAGAGAAGGATACGTTAGGCATCGACGCGAATACCGTCGCCGAGGCGATAGAACACGACAACACAGGACATTTCGGCGGTGTAGAAGAAACGGTTTCCTATATTCTTGATCGGGTCAGGCCGGGAGATGTAATCATTACCCTAACAGCTGGTGACGGGTACCTGGTTGGTGATGCCGTGCTGCAAGTCCTGCAAAGTCGTGTAGCAAACCGTTCCTCGACCAACGGCAAGGTGAACGGATCCGTATCTTCTAACGATAGTAATAACAATACCTGAAAGGCTGATTCGCTCGCTGAATCTAATTGGAGGCCTGCTAACAGATGGAAAGCAACGGAATGGAACTTGAAACTACAGTGCTCGAAGCGATACAGATGCGCTTTCGTGATGTCTTTGACGAAAACTTCAGAGTAAATGAACCGCTTGATCGATATACATCAGCCCGTGTCGGCGGTCCAGCGGAAATGCTCGTGATTGTTAACAACACTACCGAGCTACTAACAGCGATCGAGCTGGCCTATGCTCAGAACGTCCCATATATCATTCTCGGAGGAGGATCCAACGTCCTTGTAGCTGACAAGGGAGTACCTGGATTGGCTATCCTCAATAAGGCTAAGGGCGTTAACTTCAGGCATACAGGCTACGGCGTTGTTTGTACTGCTGAATCAGGTGTGAACTTATCATCACTTGCCAGGCAGTGCATTGTTAAGGGTCTTGGCGGCATTGAGTGGGCAGTCAGCGTTCCGGGTACTGTGGGAGGAGCGGTCGTTGGCAACTCCGGCGCACATGGCGGTGATATGAACAACACGCTCTTAGCAGCGACTGTCTGGGAGCCGGGAACAGGTCTTCGTATTTACAGTAATGAGGAGTTGGAATACGGTTACAGGTATAGCATCTTAAAGAAAGAGCAGATTGAACCACGCCCCCGCCGAGTGGTGTTATCGGCTGAACTGGAACTAAAGCCAGAGCCGGTCGAGGTCTTGGTAGCCCGAGCTGATGGCTTTATCGCCCACCGAAAACAAACGCAACCGGGTGGAGCCAGCACCGGATCGATGTTTAAGAATCCGGAGAACTACTACGCAGGGTACTTGATAGAAGCGGCGGGGCTTAAAGGATTTCGAATCGGCGGCGCACACATATCAGAGAAACATGCGAACTTCTTCGTTAACGATCAGGGAGCATCGGCCGAGGATATCCGGTCCCTCATCGCCGAAGCATGGAATGCGGTGCGAGAGCAATTCGGCGTCGAGCTTGATCTGGAAGTGGAACTAATTGGTGATTGGGGTTTTGATGGCTATGAAACGAAATAATCACCTGCCAGGATAAGTCTGGCAGGCAGAAAGAGGAATGAAAGAGCAAGCTGGTGGCTGAGAGAGAAAGCAAAGCTAGACCCAATAACAGTAGGTTGCGCGTCGGCGTTATCCTTGGAGGTCGTTCGGGTGAACATGAAGTGTCGTTGATGTCTGCCAGCTCGGTCATCTCCGCTCTCGATCCAGAAAAATATGAAGTGGTCATGATCGGCATAACTAGAGAAGGTAGATGGCTAACGGGAGATGTATCTAGGGCTCTTGAATCGGGTCTAGAAGATCTCGGTCGACCAGCAACTTTGCTTCCAGATCCACAATCTTCGGGGCTTTTAGAACTCGAGATCATTGAAAGTAGACAGACAAGCCTGAAAGAAGTAACCGAGCTCGATCTCATCATTCCAGTCCTTCACGGCCCTTATGGTGAAGATGGAACAGTGCAGGGCCTCCTTGAACTGGCTGGATTGCCCTATGTCGGAGCCGGTGTTGTGGGTTCGGCCGTCGGCATGGACAAGGCGATATTCAAGTCGGTCATGATAGCCCACGGCATACCTCTCTTGCCTTGGTCTCTCGTTCTTCGTTCTGAATGGAAACAAGATAAAGATGCCATCCTAGACCGGCTGGAGGTTGCCTTGAACTATCCGATGTTCACCAAACCAGCCAACCTCGGTTCAAGCGTTGGCATAAGTAAATGTAACGACAGAAAAGAACTGATTGAAGGATTACAGCAAGCTGCCCGATACGATCGAAGGCTGGTCGTAGAGCAAGGCATTAATGGGCGAGAGCTAGAAGTCTCGGTACTTGGAAACGACAAACCTATTACAAGTATCGTTGGAGAGATACGCCCTCGGCGCGAATTCTATGATTACATAGCCAAATACATGATTGATCCAGGACCTGAAGAGGAATCAGAGCTGATTATTCCGGCGGACCTTGAATCAGAGCTTGCTGACACCATTCGAGATCTTGCAGTAAAGGCATTTCTGGCCATTGATTGTGCCGGAATGGCTCGAGTAGATTTCCTACTCGACAGGGACAGCGACCAGATTTTTATTAACGAGCTTAACACGATACCAGGCTTCACGAGGATCTCTATGTATCCCAAACTCTGGGAAGCATCAGGGCTTCCATATCCCGAATTACTCGATCGTCTAATTGGATTGGCATTAGAGCGATTTGAGACAAAAGCTGACCTTGAAACTAATTTTGAGTCGAGGGTAGAAAGTTAGTGATTGACCAGTTCGAACTGTTATTTGTTGTTCGCAAACCGTGGGTTAAGAAATTATGATGCGCTCGTCAAGACATCAACGTAGGAGATTACGAAAACAGCCGAAGATTCGACGTGTTCAGTCGACCAGCTCCCTGGCGTTACCCAAGATAGTTGTGCCACCGGCCGCGAAGAAGCGAAAGAGGCGAAATGACCGCCGGATCCAGGTTCCATTGGAAGTCTTCAAGAGTCTGGCCATTACCTCCCGTTGGATCAGTCTTGGCCTGCTTGTTATATGCATCTGGGCACTTATGCTAGTCGGGCAGAACAGCAACTTCTATCTGTCTGTTATCCCAGTGCTTGGTGCGAGGTCAATACCGGAATCCGAGATCGTTGAAGCAAGTGGTTTAGAAGGAAGACATATTTTCTCGGCCGATCCTTCGGAGGCAGCGAGCAGGATCAACGAGATACCCGGCGTAATTTCGGCGACGGTTTCCCTGCAGTGGCCTAACGAGGTCAATATCCAGGTCGGAGAGGACACCCCTGTTGCTATATGGAAACAGACTGGAAGAACCTACTGGATTAATGAGTCTGGACAATTGCTACCTGCCAGGTCAACAGTACCAGGACTACTTGTCATTGATTCGGAACAGACAACCCAAGCTAAGGACAATGGGGTTATTGATAAGTCAATTCTAAATGGTGCGCTTCAGCTCCAAGAACTGCGCCCAAATATTGATCACCTCTACTACATGCCTGGAACAGGTTTAAGTTACAAGGACGGGCGAGGTTGGCGAGGGCATTTTGGCACTGGGTCGGACATGGAACAGAAGATTGTGATCTACGAGACGATTATCGATGAACTGCTTGAACGTGGACTTGATATATCGTACGTGAGCGTCAGAAACAAGGCGAAACCCTATTACGTGGCTGAACCAGCGTCATGAGGTCTGACGCAGACATCCGCTAGCTACCGAGATAATGTTGAAGTGACACGTGAATGGCCAAGGTCACCAGAAAGCTATCATTGAATTTATGTATTTCGAAGCGATCGCGACCTTAGTGGCCTTTTAAAGATGATGGCACTCGAATTGATCATGGCTGAACGCCAATTTATATAGAGGTTTTATTATGGACGGTATTATCTTTGGTCTTGACATTGGAACGACAAAGGTTTGCGCTCTTGTTGGAGAGATCCGTAATGGTCAAATGCAGATAATTGGCCTTGGTCAGCAGAAAGCCGAGGGAATGCGAAAAGGCATGATCATTGATGTGGCCCAAGCGACTGTTCCCATCGCCCTTGCCGTTGAGAAGGCCGAACAGACGTCGGGCTACGATTTGTCTCAAGCTTTCGTTAGCATGGCGGGTGAACACATCAGCTCAACTAACAATCGAGGCGCAGTGGCCTTCGGCCGAAATGGCAGCGGTGTCACCCATGAGGATATCGAACGGGCATTGGATGCCGCTCAGGCGATATCCATTCCTCATAACCGTGAGATCGTCCACCTTGTACCTCGTACATATACGCTCGATGATCAGGAAGAGGTACGAAGTCCAGTTGGCTTGCATGGCTATCGGCTTGAGGTCGAAGCGCACATCGTAACGGCCGCGACTCCCGCCTTAATGAACCTTAGCCAGACAATGGATAATGTAGGTATCAAGGTTGAGGAGTTCGTCCTGAACGCCCTTGCATCAGCTGAAGCGATTCTAGATCCAACAGAAATGGAGATGGGAGTGATCATCGCCGATATCGGCGGTGGAACCGCCGACATTGCTCTCTACAAACAAGGCGTGGTATGGCATACAAGAGTAATCCCGGTCGGAGGATTTCACATTACAAATGACATCGCCATCGGTTTACGCGTGCCCTTCGACATAGCCGAGGAAGTAAAGCTGAAATACGGGGACTGTAGGCCTGAGCAAATAGATCCGGGAGTTGTATTCGCGGTGGAGCCATTCGGTGGCGAGAAAATCCAAGTCGGCCGGCAGGACCTTGCCTACGTTGTTGAAGCCCGCGCGGAAGAGATCTTCCAACTTGTCCTTCAAGAGATTAAGCGTTCGGGCTATGAAGGTTTACTCCCGGCAGGCATTGTACTTACTGGAGGGTCAGCCCAGCTTAGGGGTATCAGCCACGTTGCCCAGCGCGTGCTTGGCGTCCCAGCTCGA
The DNA here is from genome assembly GCA_030599405.1 of Chloroflexota bacterium. Classification (GTDB taxonomy): domain Bacteria; phylum Chloroflexota; class Anaerolineae; order Promineifilales; family Promineifilaceae; genus UBA11865. The sequence continues at coordinate 7,355 of JAUVOB010000005.1, forward strand.
GTAGCCAAGCCGAAGAATCTGGTTGGCCTCGTCGACTCCTTGAACAGCCCAGCTTTTTCGACCAGCGTCGGCCTTCTTCGCTGGGCAACCAGCGGACATAACCTTTATCGACCGAGGCCTCGACAAGGTGAGATAGGAAGGAAAATCGGCGGGATTTTTAGAGCTTTGTTGCCCGGTTAAGGGTGATTATGTTTGTAAAGCAGATTATTTTTTTATCGATTAATGGGTCTTAATGGTTAGGAGAGGATGGATCATGAGTAGCAGAAAAACAGAGAGTGAGTATACAAAGACCCTACAACCCATGCCTGAAGTCGAAAGCACGGCTCTGATACGAGTTGTAGGCGTCGGCGGCGCAGGAAGTAACGCTGTTGACCGCATGATAGATGAAGGCATCGGTGGTGTCGAATTCATCGCCCTGAATACCGACGGACAAGCCCTGATGCATTGTCGTGCGTCGCGCCGTCTTCGATTAGGCGATAAGACGACCCGTGGTCTGGGGGCTGGCGGCGATCCAAAGGTTGGAGAACGGGCAGCTGAGGAGTCAATAGACGAGTTGACGTCCATGCTCGAGGGTTCCGATATGGTCTTTATCACCGCCGGTATGGGAGGAGGGACAGGAACGGGAGCAACCCCGTTGGTGGCTAAGGTCGCCCGAGAAATCGGCGCCCTGACAATCGGCGTCGTTACACGGCCGTTTATCTTCGAAGCCGCGCAGCGGTCAAAAGTAGCCGAGGCTGGAATCGAGAAGCTAAAAGAACAGGTTGACACGCTCATAGTCATTCCGAACGATAAACTGTTGGAGATGGCTGACAGGCGCATAACGTTGGTCGATTCATTCCGCATGGCGGACGACGTTTTGCGGCAGGGTATCCAAGGCATTAGCGAACTCATCACCGTGCCTGGATTAATTAACCTCGATTTCGCCGATGTTAAGACTATCATGTCCATGGGAGGCGCTGCTCTTATGGCAGTTGGTCGAGGCACCGGTGAGGATAGAGCTAACATCGCTGCCGAGCAGGCACTTTCTAGTCGCCTCCTGGATATTTCTATCGATGGCGCGCGTGGTATCTTGTTCAACATCACAGGCGGTCCAGATCTTGGCCTTTATGAAATCAACCAGGCTGCTTCTATTATTCGGGAGACAGCCCATCCCGATGTCAACATGATATTCGGTGCCGTTATTGACGAGTCGATGGAAGATAAAGTTCGATTGACAGTCATAGCTACCGGCTTTGAACGAACCTTGCCTCAAGTCAGTCCGCTGACAAGTCACCGCATTGAACGAAAGCTTCCATCGGGTCGACCGGTTCGCAGGTCAGAATCTGTCGCTGCCAGTACGCGAAACGAAAACAATCCGACTCCACATTCCAATGAACGTCCGATGCATCGGATAACCGACTTGGATGTACCCACTTTTCTTCGTAAACGACCAAGGTATTAGGCGTCGATAAACGACCAACTAGAACGGTTCAAAACATTCTTGAAGCCACCTCACACAGGTAGGATTTTTTAAGGAAAAAGGCGTTGAAATCGCTTGTCGTGGGTTTAAGCCTATGCTATAATGCCCTCCTCTCGAGTACCACATGTAGGGGGGACAACAGAGCAGAGTCCAATATATGGGAGTTCTGCGTCTAAAGTGATGTTTAGCAGTGCAAAGAAGATCCTGTCATGAAGTGCCCTTATTGCGAGCATGAAAAGACGCGTGTAATCGATACCAGTCACGACACACGTGGCGGAATAAGGCGTCGTCGGGTGTGCACAAATTGCAGTCAGCGCTTTAGCACTTATGAGCGAGCGATTCTAGCGACGCCGTTGTTGGTAAAACAAGATGGTATTCGAGAAGAATTCTCGAGAGAGAAGCTGATGGCCGGGATTCGGGTGGCTTGTGCTAAAAGACCAGTCGCAGCGATAGATATTGAACGTCTCGTTGGAGAGATAGAGGCGGAACTTCAGCAAATGGGGAAATCTGAGGTTCCAAGTCGACTTGTTGGTGACCGGGTAATTAAGCAGCTGAAGTCGCTTGATCAAGTGGCGTACATACGCTATGCGATTGTCTACTTGCGGCTGGATGACCTGGAATCCATCCGGGACGAGATCGACCATCTGCTTATTGACTAAGGTCTTTCGACCGGTTGTCTAACACTATGCTGTAGTTATTAGAGGAATAACTGTCTATATTTGGAGTTGTTGTATGGCAGACATTGCGGTTGTCGACAGGAAAGAGGAGTTGGAACACTCTCCGAAGTTAGCTGAGAATAGCCTTGCTGTGCTTGAGAGACGTTACCTACGCAAAGGTTATGACGGCAAACCAATTGAGACCGTCGCGGAGATGTTTTATAGAGTAGCAGGGCATGTGGCATCAGCCGAAGCATCAATGGGCGGTGATGTCACCGAAGCAACTGAACAATTCTACAAGTTGTTGACGGATATCCGTTTCCTGCCCAACAGCCCTACATTCACCGGTGCAGGGACTCCTCTGGGTCAGTTAGCCGCTTGTTTTGTTCTGCCAATCACCGACGATATGGGACGCGACCAATCTGGCATTTTCCAGACATTGCGCGATGCGGCCTTGATCCAACAGACTGGTGGAGGAAACGGCTTTTCTTTTTCAAGGTTGCGGCCCAAAGGCGCTGTAGTGAAATCATCTGCGGGCCAGGCGACAGGTCCCGTTGGATTCCTCCGTGTTTATGACCAGGCTTTTGGCGAAATTGCCCAAGGTGGGACGCGTCGCGGGGCAAATATGGCCGTCCTTAGGGTATCTCACCCTGATATTCGCGAATTCATAACGTGCAAGACCACTGAAAACCAGATTACCAAGTTCAATATAAGCGTTGGTTTGACCGATGAATTCATGAAAGCGGTCGAGGGAGACGATGATTTTGATCTGGTCAATCCCCAGGATGGTGAAGTCTGGGAAACGGTCCGCGCGCGGGAGCTATTTGACCTCATTATTACGTATGCCCATCACAATGGAGAACCAGGTATTCTTTTTATCGATACCGCGAATCGATCTAATCCGGTTCCCAAGCACTATGAATTGGAGGCGACGAATCCCTGCGGTGAACAGTGGCTAGGACCTTATGAGAGCTGTTGCCTTGGGTCGGTAAATCTGGCAAAGCATTTTGGACCTAATCACTCGGTAGATTGGCAACAGCTTCAGGAAACGGTTGAGATCTCGACGCGATTCCTAGATGATGTAATTACGGCAAACGCTTATGTCCCCGCCGTTCCAAAATTGCGGAAGGCTGCATATCAAGCCCGCCGGATCGGTCTGGGTATCATGGGACTTGCCGACCTCATGTACCATGTTGGCGTTCGCTATGGATCGGTGGAAGCCCAGGAATTTGCCTCGCAAGTGATGGAATTTGTTCGTTATCACTGCATGCTAACAAGTATCGATTTAGCCAGAGAACGAGGACCATTCCCGGCCATTAGCGGTAGTATCTACGATCCTGATGATTTATCGTGGTCTGTTCCTGAGCCAATGATTCCCCATACGAGTGTCTTTACTCGCCCAATAGTCGACTGGGATGTCGTGATCGAGGGAATCAGAAGCCATGGCATTCGCAATGCAGCCCAGACAACCGTAGCTCCCACGGGAACAATTGCCACCGTTGCTGGCTGTGAAGGCTACGGTTGCGAACCGGCTTTCGCATTGGCGTATTTCCGGCATGTGAACGACAACGGAGAGGACCTGGAACTACAATATACCAGCCCATTGTTCGCTCAGGCATTGGCCAGTGCTGGTATTGACCAGACGGATCGCGAGAACATCATTGCCCATGTAACGGAGTTTGGGAGTTGTCAGCAGCTTCAAGAGCTGCCAGAAGACGTTAGACATTCGTTCGTTGTGGCTTCTGATATTACGCCGGAGGAGCACGTCCGGTTGCAGGCAGCCATACAGCGTTTCGTCGATAATAGCATCTCTAAAACCTGCAATTTCACAGCATCAGCCACTAAGGAAGACGTGGCAAAAGCTTATAGATTAGCCTGGAGCCTTGGTTGCAAGGGATTGACGGTCTACGTTACGGGCTCGCGAGAGAAAGTCGTCCTGGAGACCAACGCTACAAAGAACAACAAAGAAGGCGATGCGAAGCAAGCCGCTCTTTGGTCGGAATCTAAGAAACCAAGAGCTGGAATTCTTAGAGGTGAGACCCATAGGGTAACAACTCCACTCGGTCACACCTATGTTACCATCAATGAAAATGGGCATTACCATCCATTTGAGGTGTTTATACAGACGTCTAAAGCGGGAAGCGATACCGCCGCAGTTTCCGAAGCGATAGGCCGGTTAATAAGTTACATACTCAGATTGTCCTCGGAAATTCATCCACGTGATAGGATGAAGGAAGTAGTGATTCAACTTGGAGGAATTGGAGGTGGGCGCCCTCTGGGATTCGGTTCTAACCGTGTCCTCTCATTGCCCGATGGCGTTGCTCAGGCGTTAACCGAGTATCTTAGCCAAAGCCGGGATGCGGAACCTGCTTCAAATGGCCAGGTTCCACAACAAATCGGTCCGTTGCTCTTTGGTGATTTATGTCCAGAATGTGGCGAGGCGTCAGTCGTCAATGAAGAAGGATGCCGAAAGTGCTATGGCTGTGGTTTTAGCGAGTGCTGATCCGGCGCATCATCCATGAGAACGGCCCGCTAATCAGTCCTGCTTGATTTTGGCCAACGAAGCGGCGTCAAATAGGATCTGGTATCGGAAATCGCTCGACAGAAGGCACCCTGCGTGAAATTCATCTCGGAATGTGGTCTCACTCACACAAATCGGTTCTTGTACCTAGTCAAGTCAAATGAAGGTATCAAAAGGGAGCTAGACTCCTCTGTTTAAGTGGCGAAGACAACGATAATCGTTGTTGTTTCAGCTGCATTGGTGTATCATATGGGTGGCGCATGTGTCAGCTAGTGCCACCTAGGCACGAATTAGCGATGCAATTATTTTGACAGAATTTATTCAACAGATCTGATTTAAGGGTATTTTTTTATGCAACCTCAAAGACGCCAAAAAGACGGTTCGACCAAAAGGAACGATAAGGCAAGGCTGCCCTACGAACGTCCAGAGATTTTGTACAAAGGGAAGATCAGCATTCGAGCCGGTTCACCCTTTGGCGGCAGAATTGGCCCACCTGGCGGTCCTGATGTCCTTCCGGGTAGTTAGTCTGCTGTCGAGCGCCTTGCACGCGATTTGACATCAATGAGGGCATGATTGAGATCAATGGATGTCCTCCTTTTTCGCTTGTGCTCGGAGGTTACTGCTGAAGTAGCAATCATGACCTTTGCGCTGCCACTGACGGAATAAAATCGTAACCAACCCC
>JAUVOB010000437.1 GCA_030599405.1 Chloroflexota bacterium
GACAAATTGGCGCCTTTCGCCGAAGAGGGAATACCAATAGTGGGGCTTGAACCGAGCTGCCTTTTGTCGATGCGGGATGAATATAAATACCTCCTGCCGGATGATCATCGGGTGCAGATGGTGGCAGATAACGCCTTTACCTTCGAGGAGTTCATCTCCCGGCTTGTCGAGAAGGGCGAATTTGATATCGATTTCGAGGATGATCCCCGTGATCTGCTGTTACATGGGCACTGCCACCAGAAAGCATTAACGGGAACAGAGTCAAGCAAGCATATCCTGTCACTTCCACCGGGATATTCAGTGACGGAGGTTGATTCCGGCTGTTGTGGTATGGCCGGTTCTTTTGGCTATGAAGCCGAGCACTATGAGTTATCGGTTGCCATGGCCGAACGACGTCTTTTACCGGCCGTTCGAGAGGCCAGTGGCAATTCGGTCATCGTGGCCGCTGGCGCCAGTTGCCGCGAGCAAATCATGCAAGGTACTGGACGAAGTGTAGTCCATCCAGCCGAGGTCCTCTATAAGGCGATGAAGTCGACTCCGAAGGATTAATCAGGCTCGATAGGAAGGATTATCAAAAAATCGCTACCCTTCCCCTTCTGGCTCGAGATCTCCAATCGACCACCATGGGCCTCGACGAGGTCGCGGGCTATAGTAAGTCCTAAGCCCAGGCCTTGTGGAAAGCGTCGGGGCTCTTGGCTCCTGTAGAAAGGCTCGAATACCCTTTCTTGCTCATCTTGAGCGATACCTGGCCCGGTATCGCCTACCCGGATCCGGATTTCATCAACGGAGGAGCTGGCCGAAATTCGAACCGATCCTCCCTCCGGCGTGTATTTGATCGCGTTGCTGAGCAGATTGCCTATTACTTGGCCGATCCTATCAGGATCGACAGTAATCGTGGGTAAATCCTTCGGAATCTGCGCTTCCCAGTGTATTCCCTTGTCAAGGGCGGCTGCTCTCCAAGGGATGATAAGTGGGGGCAACCAATCACTCAGCGCGACTGCCTGCCGGTTGATCCTAACCTTTCCCATGACTTGACCATGAAGCTGAGCCAGGTCATCTAATAGCGGTTGCATGCGAACAACCTCATCTTCAATTCCCATCAGTAGCTCGTCTCGAGTCGCCGGATCCTCCGCAAGACCTTGCCTTAGGGCATGTATGGCTGATCTTATAGCTCCGAGCGGTCTTCCGACCTCATGGACAATGTTAGCAAGTAACTTGCGACGCGTGTCCTCTAAAGAACGGAGGTTCGCCGCCAAAGCATTTACCGATCGAATCAAGTTCTGAATCTCTTCCGGACCTTCTTCTGCTATCGGCTCTGTGCGTCGTCCTTCGGCGATGTCACTCACGGCATCAGTCACCGAGACCAGTGGACGTTCCAGACGGCGGGCTAGAATTAGCGCAAAGCCGGCGCCAACAACCAATGCTATCAATATGGTGAGTACGATCAATCGCCTAAGATCACCAAATTGCGAGGCGGCTGCATCCAGTTTTTCTGTTACACCAACGACGCCGATCAATTGCTGGTTGACGTCAGATACAGGGACGAGAGCGGTTCCACTGGGATTGCTCCAAGAGTAGTGGACCACAACAGAGGGTATGCTTTTCACCGCCTTCTCGAGGCCATCAATCTCAGGGATTTGGCCAATATCCTCACCGAGGTCCGGATCGCTGGTTGCCAAAAGGGTCCCTTTGGATCCTAGAAACAGTACCTCTCCTTCAATATTGAGCTCGATCCTAGCGATGTATGACGCAGCCAGGTCTGGGTTCTTTAGGAGCTCAGGCTGATCGGAAACCGCTTCGGCAATGACATTTGCTCGTTCGGTAAGATCGTCCGACAGTTCGGAGAGCAGAACCTGGCTCTCCAGAAGGTAGATGAGAGCTATTCCGGCGAGCGGAATTACTACAAGTATGGGTATGATGTGGCTAAGTAGGAAACGACCGCGAAGCGTCTTCATCGCTACTTGGGCTGAGGAATAAGTTTGTAGCCTACTCCGCGTACGTTGATGATTCGCTTGGGATATTGGGGATCGTCCTCTATTTTCTCCCGCAACCAGCGAATATGGACGTAGACAACCTGGGGTTCGCCGAAGAACTCTGCTCCCCATACCCTGGCCAATAGATCATCGATA
>JAUVOB010000241.1 GCA_030599405.1 Chloroflexota bacterium
GATTCCGACAGGTCCACTAGGCGCTGGCGCCAAGGTATATAACGTCGGATTGGAGGCATAGACCTGTCCGGCTCGGGCGTTGTGGAAGACCGTCAGCCAGGACTCCTCTCGCATCATGGGATCGACACAAGTGCTGACGTTGAGCACAGAGGGCACGAAGGCGTCTTTCATCGAAGTCCATATCGCCCAAGCGTCGGCCGCTTCTGGCGAGTTGATGTCGGGGAATCCGGCGCCGTAGGAAAGGGCCGAACCGCCGAACTGATAGACCCAGGAATTCTTGGGGATGCCGGTGATGCATACTTTGCCTTCACCCTCACCCTCGGCTATGGCATTGGCCCATGCTGCATATTCATCCCATGTCAGATGGTCTACGTCAGCGCCATCTGGGAAGTAGGGCATCGCATTCTCGTGAGCCAGAAGCAGATATACATCGGCCCCTACCGGCAGGAAGTATTGATGTCCATCCCGGTTGGTATCGCTCTCGAATGCTGGAACAAAGGTCCGGTCGGTCCAACTATCCACGAGATCGGTCAGATCCTCAACATAGCCAGCATCAAGCCAGTCTGGCATTTTCCCGTTGTGAGCAGCGATGATATCGGTCGTGATATTGCCGGACTCTTGCTGGATCTGGGCTCTTTCGAGCAGCGTGTCGTCATCAATAATCTGGAAGTTCACATTTACGCCGTGCTCTTCCTCGAAAGGCTTGATGATCTCATTGATGAAGTATTCCTGCTCGCGGGCTGGACTAAAAAGACGCGAGGAGAAGGTCAAAGTTTTCTTTGCTTCAGCAGGTACCTCAACGACAGACTCGACGATGCGGGTAACTTCTACTTCTACTTCCTCAGTTACCGTTTGAACTTCACCCTCGACAATCCGGGTTACTTCAACTTCCTCCGTTATCGTTTCGGTGACTACCCGGGTTACCTCGACCTGTTCTGTCTCCGCCGTGCAAGCAGCTAAAACCAGCAAGCTCACCAGAACCAATGACAATATAAGTATTTTCTTCATCACATCCTCCAAGATGATTATTAATACTGTCCCTCGCATTAAGGGACGAGACGACGGTTACTGTCTAACCCTTCAATCCTCTCTCTCCATCCAGTCCTCATACAATCTGTCGATGACAACCGGTACGGTATCCGGATCGGAGGGCACACCGTCCATTCAAATTCAATACGAAATCACTGCATAGGCGGCCTCCTAATTACCTCTGTCTCTTTCCAACCTCCAAGAATGGAGCAGGCGCCAGGTAAGTGTCCTGTCCCAGCTGCCTTCCCAATCCTGGCTGCAGAACTCCAGAAGATGAAAAGTATCGGCGACAAAAGGCTCTCTTGGCAAGGGCGCTGGCCGCAGATAGGCCAAGACACTCTCTCTGATATCGGGAGAGATGTCCCGAAATGCCAAAGTGATGTGAGCCTTAAACGGAGAGCCAAGGTCTCTCTCCGCGAAATCACAATCAGGTGCAACAAAGGGTAGTACAGCGTCGACAACTCTTGATCTTAGCCTTGTCAATTCTTGATTCGGCCCGTCCCCCATTCGGGATATGTCCAGACCAACCCCAACTTCATCGATGTGATAGCCGTTGAAATGAACCGGCAGGACATCTTGGTTCTTAAAGACGGGATCAAGACTCTTGATAAGCGGGTCTGCGCTGCAGCCTGAGCACTTGAAAAAACCCTTGAGGGTTGCATGAACTTGGAACTTAGCTGCGGCCGTGAAGCCAAATTGTTTTCTCAGCATGCTGTGGACTTCAATTACGCGGCGAGCAACTTCATATGGTGGAATCAAATAAACGGCATAACGGAAATGACTAAGATCTGATTGGTCAGGTGTTGATCGCATCGCAAATCTTTTTATGTATTTGTTAGTGGGAGCATCCGCAAGAGCGGCGTATTACGACCTGCATATTGATGCTTTCTTCGACTAAAGCGGGGTACTTACCCTTCCGCTTGTGATAGGAGAGTGCGTTGTATAGGTGACGGAACGATAATCGGCCAACGTCTCTGGCTTGTTGATCGATAGTGGTAATATCCAGGAGTTCGGCCACCGGCAAGTTGTCAAAACCAGTTACCGGCAAACTCATCTTTTGCCGGCTCGCAGCAGTAAGAATTCCTGCCGCTAGCGTGTCAGAGGTACATACAATGGCCTCGATTTTTCCGCTGGGAGGCAACCCCTCGTTTTTACGAAGGATGCGCTCAAAGGCTCGGTATCCCTCAGAAAACGAGTGTTCCTCAACCTCAAAAACAATCTCGGGATCGTATTCGATCTGATTTGCCTTCAAAGCCTCTGTATAAGCGCTAATCCTACCGACCCGACTCCAATCTTCTCGGATCGTGTCACCCATCTTCAGGGGATTGGATGTTGTCAAGGTTACGAGCGCCAATCTCCGATAACCGTGATGCTTGATGAGATGCCTATCTATCAACTCATTTAGTGGACTTTCGTCCTGAGCAACCAAGTTCGAAATTACAGGTTGCAAGGCGACGCGGTTGTAAACAACCGCCACCGGCAGATTATGCCGTTCGAGGATTCTAAGCCGCGAACGGTCAATGTAGAGACCGATTACAATTAGTCCGTCTACGATCCCCAAGAATGGCATAGATCCGAAAAAGTCATCTCGGGCTTCATCGGTCGTGACATTGAAGATGAAATGCCGGTATCCAAGGATATCGGCCTCTTGCTTGATTCCGGACAAGATCTCGAGATAAAAGTCCGGGCTAATGCTAGACAACGGCAAGGCGATGCCTATTACATTGGTTTGACGCCCACGTAAGCTCTGGGCCGCACTGCTTGGTACGTAGCCGACAATTTCGATCAACTGCGCCATGCGCTGGGCATTAATCGCCGAGAGGCTTCCTGGTTTGTTCCTAAGAAAGTTGGATACAGACGTGGTGGATAGATTGGAGAGACTGGCCAGCAAACGGATATCAGGAGCGTTCGGCCGCTGACGGCCTCGCCTAAGATCGAACCACTCCTCATAGGCATCCCTTATCTCGAATGGGTCGCGCCCGTATAGCTCAGCGATTTCTTCGACAGGAAGCTCAATGTTCTCGATCTGCATCCCCAGTCAATGCCCTCAAAGCAGCCAGCAAATCTGCCATTGACAGGGAAATATGCGCTAATTCAGCCGCACTTTTCCCTGTTTACTTTAACGTTTAACTAGAACGGTTAAATTATAGTTGGGGGAGGGCTGAGTGTCAAGTGGTGTAGGGGGATCAAAAACCCGCACTTTCGGCCGAGGGCGGTACGTTATCGGCGACGTCTCCGGGAGCCAAATCGACGTTGTCCAGCCATTCTCCCACGACTTGTGCGCCTAATACCGGCGCGTAAATCCCTCTAGTCGTAGATATATCCTTATGTCCAAGATATTCTTGAACTACTTCCAGCGGCATGCCTTCTCTAAGGAGCTGTGTAGCCCGAAAATGGCGAAAATCGTGAGCCGACAGGCTCTCATGTAGCCCAAGGGCTTTCACCGCTCGTTTGACCGTATTATGGGCGGATGTAGCTGACAGACGGGCGTTCTTAGCGTTCCTGCTATGGGCAACGTACAGAGCAGGATTACTATCGGTACGCGCCTCCAGGTAGGCTCGTATGGCCTGGCGAGCATAGTCGCGAATATGGATAGTTCGAGGTCTACCCCCTTTGCCGGTTATGATGGCATAAGGGGTCCGGCCGTGGTCGACATTGCTGCGATTAAGCCACACAACCTCGCTAAGCCGAGCTGCGGTAGAGTAAAGGACACCAACCAATGCTCTATCCCGTAGGAGCGTCAATCTCCTGTTATGCTTATCGTTCTCCGTGGGCAATTGGCGCTGGTTA
>JAUVOB010000255.1 GCA_030599405.1 Chloroflexota bacterium
CGTAGGTTTGCTAATCCTATCCGTATGGATCGGTATTGTTATCTATCGCGGTTATGCCCTTTTCCAGTCGGCGAATAAGCTCCAAAGCATTTCTCAAACGCTTCTAGATGAGGGAGTCGCAGAGCTTGATATTGACCATATCGAGAGCCTGGTTTTAGATGCGCGCAGCGATTTTGTAGAATTTCAGAACGTTACAAGGCCTCTGCTCGGCCTCGCCCCATATTTGTCATGGGTTCCAGAAGTTGGCCCCCTATTTGCATCAGCACCGCAGTTAATGAAGATGACCGATTCAGGTAGCCAGGCAGCTGTAGAGCTTCTTGCAGGCTTGAAGCCTGCCGTTATCATCTTGCAAGACATGTCCGGAGCGGATCCATCCTCGATCAGTCAGCTCCTTGAAATCCTAGCCACGGCCGAACCGAACATCAACAACGCACTCGCGTCCGTTGAAGAGATATATGAAGCACGAGAGGAGATGGGCGATACGTCCGAGCTTCCCTGGCGCGTTCGAACACTAGTCGATACCCTCGATAAGGAGCTACCAGGTATCGAAGACGGTCTTCGATTATCAACGGTTTTGCCAGAGTTAATGGGAGCCAATGGCCGCCGCACCTATTTGATAATAGCTCAGAACGAGGATGAACTACGTCCAACTGGTGGTTATATTAGCGGAGCCGGATTGCTGGTTGTTGAGGATGGCCAAATTACTTCGATTGAATTCAACGATGCAGGCCTGATTGACGATTGGCGCAATAAGCCTTATGAATTTCCACCTCAACCATTTTACGAAGTTATGGGAATGGACATATTCCTGTTTCGCGATGCTAACTTCTGGCCCGACTTTCCAACGACGGCTATACAAGTGATGGATTTATATAGCTACGGACAAGATATCCCAGTGGATGGCGTTATTGCCATCGACCAAGAATTCATAAGAATGCTGTTGTCGGCAGTCGGTCCCCTTTTCGTTCCTGAAATTGAACGAACGCTTGCTGCTAATAATGTCGTTTCAGAAATGCGCACCCAATGGGGTCCTTCGTCTGGAAGTGATGGGAACTGGGTCATGGAACGGAAAGCGTTTATGGGTCCCATGGCTAACGCGCTCCGCCAGCGATTCGAAGGTGCGATGTCGTCGATCGATCTGGTGGGCCTAATACGTTCATTACAGGACGCTGCCGATCAGAGACATCTTCAAATCTACATGAGGGAACCCTACGCTGCTGACGTATTGGCGGAAACGGGCTGGGACGGGCACTTTGAAAACCAGACCGGTCAGGATTATTTACTCGTCGTCGACACGAGTATGGGTTTCAATAAGGTCAGCGCCGTAATGGATAGAGAGATAAGCTATCAAGTCACCATACCCGAAGATGGAAGACCTATTGCCAATTTAGCCATTCAATATACTCACACGGGCCAGCCGTCGGAGGTTGAGTGCCAGCACGGGACCACGTACACGAATCAGACTAGTTATACGGATATGTTTGACGACTGTTATTGGAACTACGTTCGAGTCTATACACCGGTTGGAAGCGAACTGGTCGGCTCAGGCATTAACCCTGTTCAAGCTTCCTACTTGCTATCCGGACAGGAATGGGAAGGACTGGCGCGGACAGCCGAGGAAGGCAGTGAAAAGTTTGAGGTCTTCGACAACTTCTATCTCATCGAACAGGGTCAGCAATTCATCGGGGAGATTAATTACTTGCTTCCTGAGTCAGTTAAACTGCCTGCAGATGATAGTTACGTATACAGACTTCAAGTTGCTAAACAAGCTGGTGTTGGACCGCAACCAGTACATATCCGAATCACCTTGCCACATGGCGCCGAGTTAGTAGATGCATCGCCGGAACCAATCGAGATTGACGGGCAAGATATCGTATTTTCAGAAATGCTTACGTCCGATATGCTATTTAAGGTCACATATCGCTAACCGTATATTCTTCGACTCTTTTGGAAACCTATCATGGACAAACTGCCGCCAACCAAATCGATTGTTTTCTCAATCATTATCGCACTTCTTCTGATCTCGACGGTCCTGTTGTGGTCAGACGCGAGCAATGCCCGAGGGTTGTATTTCCAACAGACCTGGCCTAGCAGGACCCCAACCTCTTCGAGCCCACCGACCGATTCACCGCCTGGAACGCAACCGACAAGCGAGCCACCTGGTGGAGATGGAACGGAGGTGCCGCCAGGAGGTGAAGGTTCAGCGACTCCGGGCACACCATTCGCGCTGGCCCCAACACCAATCGGAGGTTATTTGCCGACCGCTGAGCCTTGTGGTTTACCACCAACAGCCCTGTCTCTGGATACGGTAAACGTTCGCGAAGGTCCGGGTCTAGACTATGATTTAGTCGGCCTCTTGGTTTACCTTGAAGTCCGGCCCGTGGTCGGCAGAGCGGCCGATGCCGCATGGTGGCTAATAGAGCTGGCTGATGGGTCCCAAGGGTGGGTTTTCAATCAGGCCGTATTCGTCACGGGCTATACTGGCTATGTCGACCTAGTTGCTGCTCCTTTGATCGATGATAACACGCCAACGCCCGGCTCTCCATGGGAGCCGACGCCCAACCCGATCTGTACACCTCCTCCAACACTGACACCGGTACCAACCTCTTCAGTCACACCTACAGCCTATGTAACCGATGTCGTTCTCGTCACCGAAACCGCTTTACCGGCAGGCCCAACGGCTACCGAGACCCTGCCATCGACGGCTACAGCCTCCCTAATCTCTGGTGAAACTGCCAGAGCAACAGCTACGCGAGAATCTGCAGCGGAGACACCAGTCCCGGCCATCACTTCGGGGGATTCCGAATCTATCGACGAACAAGGATCAAGCACTACGTCCTGGCTCTTAATCGGCGGTGTCGGCTTGATTGCTGCAGGACTAATTATAGCTATTGCTCGTCGCCGCACCCCCCCACAGATGGATTAGTCCAGCCTGACCAGTAAAATTCGAGCAATCTAATGATTTTCAAATAATCGCGGGCTATTATCCCGATCTAGAGTGACCGATCAATTAAGCATTGGAGGGCAGATTGACTGACGCCAACAAAACCGAAACTAGTTCTTATCATTTCAAAGCTGAGATCAAACAGGTTCTTGAAATACTCATACATTCCCTCTACAAGGAAAGAGATATATTCCTACGTGAGCTTATATCAAACGCATCTGATGCGCTCACCCGAATTCATTTTGAGATGTTAGTCAACCAGGATGTACTGGATCCAGAGACAGAATTGGCTATCCATGTCGATCTCGTGGAAGGGGACGGAGAGAAATGGATAGTCGTTAAGGATTCCGGCGTTGGCATGACGCGCGATGAGCTCGTTCAGAATCTTGGTACAGTGGCCCAATCTGGAGCCAGAGAGTTTCTGCAGTCGATAGATAAAGAGGAGTCGGATCCGTTAGATATTATCGGTCAGTTCGGCGTAGGATTTTACTCTTCTTTCATGATAGCCAATGAGGTTCGCGTCGAATCTCGAAGCTACCTTGTCGACCAGGAGGCGGCTTCCTGGGTATCAGAAGGCGGCGATGAGTTTCGCATCGAACCATCAGATAAAACGGATCGAGGTACGGAAATCCATGTTAAGTTGAAAGATGACGCCCTTGAATTCGCCGACGAATGGAAGCTGCGTCAGATAATCAAGAAACATTCGGATTATGTGAGTTATCCGATCTACGTCGGTGAAGAGCAAGCCAATCA
>JAUVOB010000060.1 GCA_030599405.1 Chloroflexota bacterium
CTGAGATACCTGTTGTCCCTGGCGATCTTTACTCTGTTTTGCTCTGGCTCGATGAGTTCTATCTCGGATACGATCAGCTCGACGCCAGGCGGGATGAAGTCCCTCCGCGGTTTGATCACGTCCTGCTCGCCGTATATACCGAAAGGTATGAATAGGAATCCAGGTTGGTAGTAGTGCGTTTCGTGTTGATCAACAATCGTGATCTGCCACTCATCGCTACCCAAAACATGGGACAATTTATTGGCTACAATCGTCCCAGCTGTTCCCGCTCCGAGAATCAGCAACTTCTTCATTGAAAATCTCCTTGCTTCTACCGATAAAGATGAGAACGCGCTTCCCAGTGTTGAAGCGCGAATTTCACACGATTCCTTTAAAATGCCGTTAAATCAGCTATCGCTTCTAATCGATTCACGAGCGTTTTCCTCTCGTTGACAATATGGGCAACGATGTTGGCCATTCGCTGCACATATATGAGCACCTGTTCTCGCTGCTCGTAGCTCAACCGGTGTACTTCTTCAACATGACTTTCTATGAGTGCCGGCTCGACGGCTAATTCTTTGGCGATATTGGCAATATCCTCTTGGATTGGTGGCCAAACCTCTGGCGCTACACAACTTGCTACCACCATTCCTTGCAACTCCGAGCCGACTCGAATTAAGGCCCTGGCGCAAAGTAAGCCGAGATGGCTTTCACCAAATCTCGGTTCTAGTTCCAACGATGTCGCCATTAGATGCCAGCTTTCAATACACTTCTGAAACGCTCCAGGAACCTGCCATATAACCTCGAATAGGCCGCAAGAGTTGCTTGGGCTCGTAATGGGTCTGCCTTCCATATCCGTAACTACAACCATGACGCCCAATAAGTCGGCGAAGGATTCTTGAATGAGTTGGACGCATTCTAAAGGAAGAACTGCCGCCAGCTTATCTTCATCTTCGGTTTCGTACGTCGCCTTGTTGTTTTCAGACCTTTCGTGTTGATCCGGCACTTGAATCTGGAATTGGCTTGAGACCTGATCGGCTGGAAAACGCCACTGCTTCCCAACCTTTACGGCCGGTAACCGGCCCTGCTCCGCCATCCGATATATGGTAGAGCGGTCTACATGAAGTAACTCTTCCATGTCTTTAGCCGTTAGCAATTCCGTCATTCTAATCGATCCGTTTGTGAAATTTTGCACATAGTGGCTAGATTGTATTAGCCTACATTACAAGCAGTAAGTGACATTTGTCAGTTTTCGACGTGACAAATGTCACTATCTGCATATGATGCAGCTAATAAGGCTAATGCATACAGTGCAGATCCGTTGCTGGGATCATATGTCATTTCCACAAGAGACACTGAAATGCCGAATAAGGAAATTGCTCTAATGTTATTGACAGAGCTCGAAAGCCAGGATTATCTAGGAAGTAATTTGTGCCGTTACTATCAGGTTGCCTATTGTCACTATCCTGGCTATCCTAACCTATGATGAATCCTGCTCATTGGCTCTTCGATAAGATGTATCCGATCATTCGCTTCGTCTACGAGCGTATCCTGGGGCATGCCTGGTTTGACGAGGTCACGCCTCAGCTGTGGTTGGGTGGTGCGCCTACGTATGACCGCGACTACGAATTCATCAAGAACGCTGGAGTTACGGCGGTCTTGAATATTCGTGCCGAGCGGGACGATGATCAAGAGTTTTATCGTAAGAACGGTATCGACTATTTGCGGCTTGAGGTTCTCGATGTCATGGTGCCTCCCCCGGAAGATATCGAAGAAGGCGTAGCGTTTATCGACAAACATGTCCAAGAAGGGGATGTTGTCCTCGTCCATTGCGCCAAGGGACGTGGTCGATCGGCAACGTTGCTGGCCGCCTATCTGATGAGACATGGTCATATGAATTATAACCAGGCAAATGAGCTGCTATTGTCAAAGCGTTCATTGGTCAATCTACAGGGTAGACATCAGCGGATTCTCGAGGCGTGGAACAGCGATCAAATTACACAGACAGATCCCTTGATGACGGCTGATTAGATCGCATTTACGAGAGCAAAATCACTTACTCGAGCCAAGGTTGCGGAGCATTATCTGATCGATACCTCTCCCGAGCCGTGAATCAATATGGCAAAGAAAAAAACTACTCCGATTCGCCAACAGTATCTTGAGATAAAGCGCCAATATCCTGATGCCATCCTCTTTTTTCGCCTGGGTGATTTCTATGAGACCTTTGACCAGGATGCTGAGACGGCGGCCAAGGAATTGGATCTGGTGCTAACGGGCCGAAATGTCGGCAAGAATCAGCGCGTCCCAATGGCTGGCGTTCCCCATCACGCGGCCGAGGGTTACATCGCCAAACTTATCGCGCGAGGGTACAAAGTCGCCCTTTGCGAACAGATTGGTACGGAGACAGTCAACGGCCTGATGCCCAGGGATGTCACCCGCGTTTTCACGGCCGGAACGGTGATCGAATCGTCTATGTTGGACGCGACTCGCAACAATTACCTGGTTGCAGTCGTGCTAGAAAGCGAGCGATTTGGACTAGCCTATGTCGATGTAACTACCGGAGAATTCGCCACGGCACAGTTGGATAGCCGCAGATCGCTATCAGAAGAGCTTGCCCGGTTAAATCCGGCCGAGTTACTGATTGCGGACAATGAACATTCGCTCGGCGATGAGATCGCGTTATCTAAAGCGGTAAGTCGTCTACCGGGATGGCGCTTTGAAGAGGGGAATGCCCGAGAAACGCTTCTACGTCATTTTCAGGTCAATACACTTGCCGGTTATGGCTGCGATGGAAAGCCTCTGGCTGTTAGAGCAGCCGGAGCAATTATCACCTATCTAAACGACACGCAGCAGGGAACGTTATCCCAGATTCAGCGCCTGGCCACCTATAACGTCTCCGGCTATATGGCTCTAGACGCTGCCTCACGGCGCAATTTGGAACTTACGGAGGCCCTAGACGGCGGGACATCCAACTCCCTTCTCGGCGTGCTTGATAAAAGTGTAACTGCAATGGGCAGGCGCTTGATGCGTTCGCGAGTTAACCGTCCGCTGCTAGGTGTAGAGGAACTCAACCATCGCTTGGATTTGGTGGACGTTTTTTATGATGCTGGGCTTATGCGAGCAGAGACGCGTGACCTGCTAAAGGGCTATCCCGATCTCGAGCGCTTGAGCAACCGGACGATGAATGGAACGGCTACTCCAAGAGACCTGGAGGCGATAGGTAGGGCCCTGGACTTAGTTCCTGACCTCGTCGTTCTCTACTCTACCCAGGCTAACAAGGACCAGGTGGATGCTGGTTCGAATAATCCCACCCACCCGCTTTTTGACTTGCTGAGTGGGCTCGATCCATGCCAGGAGACGCGGGCCTTGATCAAGGAAGCCGTCATTGAGGACGCGCCGGCAGTGATAAACAAACCCGGAGTAATTCGGGCTGGATTTTCGGCCGAGCTCGATGGAGTTATGAATTCGTCAGCTCACGCCCGTGACTGGGTCGCGAACCTTGAATCAGTAGAAAGGAAACGCACCGGCATCTCGTCTTTGAAGGTCGGCTTTAACAAGGTTTTTGGCTACTACATCGAAATAACTAAGGCTAATATCGAACAAGCTCCCGACGACTATATACGCAAACAGACGCTTACCAATGCCGAACGGTATATCACACCTGAACTTAAGGAATACGAAACTCTGATCCTCAACGCCGAAGAGCGGATTTTGGAGATTGAGCGACGCTTGTTCGCCGAGATTCGGGATCAGGTAGCGATATCCGCCGGTCGGCTCCTACAAACCTCGCAGGTCATCGCTGAATTGGACATCTCGGCCGCGTTGGCCGACGTGGCAGCGACCCATGGCTTTGTACGGCCGGTGCTGAGCGAGGATGAAAGTCTTCATCTGATTGACAGCCGGCATCCTGTCGTGGAACGCGCTCAGACTCTGGAGCGATTCGTGCCTAATAACTGCCGATTTGACGCCGATGGTCGCATACAGATCATCACCGGTCCCAACATGTCAGGGAAGAGTACATATCTGCGCCAGGTTGCCTTGATCGTACTGATGGCCCAGATTGGTAGTTATGTCCCTGCGAAGGAGGCGAATATTGGCCTGACAGATCGGATCTTCACCAGGATCGGCGCTCATGACGAATTGCATGCGGGCCGGTCGACCTTCATGGTGGAGATGGTGGAGGCGGCCGAGATTTTGAACCACGCCACCAACCGTTCACTACTTATCCTGGATGAGATCGGCCGGGGTACAAGCACCTATGATGGTCTATCCATCGCCTGGGCTATAGTAGAGTACTTGCACAATCATCCACGCTTGCGACCTCGTACGCTGTTTGCCACCCATTACCACGAGCTCACAGGCCTCGCAGATTTTCTTCCCGCTGTTGCTAATTACAATGTCGCCGTCGCAGAGGAAGGAGATCGGGTCGTTTTCCTTCACCGGATCGTACCGGGTGGAGCCGATCGGAGCTATGGGATCCACGTGGCTCAGCTGGCGGGACTGCCGCGGGATGTGATTAATCGGGCCAACGAGGTCCTTAAGGACTTGGAAAGGCATGCTCCCACAGCTGCTGTGGAGCAAAGCCATCTGCAGCAGCTCCAACAGATCGCCCTATTTCCTGAAAGTAGCCCGATATTGGATGAGCTACAGGATCTCGATGTATCGACGATGACGCCTCTGGAAGCGATCAACAAGCTGTACGAGTGGAAAAGGCGCTACGCCGACGAGGAACAGAGTCCCGATCCGTCATCTGGCGAGTAAACTAAAAGCAAGCGTACGATAGAATAATCACTCAAGCTGCTTTTCCGTTAGGTTGGTATAAGTGCACATCCCGTTGCGGGAAAGGTATTGAAATACCCTCCTGATCGAAGCTAAGCTTTACCTGTTCCGTTATCGCGTAAGATACCTCGAGCTCATCATGAACTTCAACATAGGGGCGGACGGTGAAATTCACACTGTTGTCTCCCAATTCTTTCACAGCCACCGACGGCCGAGGCAAGCTTTGCCGATGAGTCTTGCAGGGCAATGCCCAGCGCCAGGACGGATGCACCCATCACGGCAATTACCGATGTCATAGGTAATCCGAGTACCCCCAAGGCGATCAAGGCTACTAATAGGAGGAGCGAATAGTAGGCGATTTTCGTAAAGAAACTGACCAAAGTCTCGTCAACCTTGGAACGCTGAACTATTTTAGCCAGCGCTCCCGCAAGCATCTTGGAAACAATTCGGCCGACGAAAACAATGACTGCCACAGTAGCGACATTAATGGTCGCTGTCGTTAGAAATCTGATAAGGTCCTATTCAATATCCATCTTAGACTCCTTAAGTAATTATTTGATCTTGATTGGCACTATGCACGGAACGCGCGAGCGATACCTTTCATACTCCTCTCCGAAGATCGCAAGAAGTCGTCGTTCTTCGTGAATCGAGCCAATGAAAAAGTAAACGGTCGCCGCTAGATTGAAGATAAGTAGCTGCAAGGTCATGGTAGGTACCAACCATATAAGAAGAAGCGAAAAGAAAAAGAGAGGGTGGCGAACCAGTGCATAGGCGCCTTGGGTCACCATCTTTGGAGGTGGGAGCACTTCAGGTTTACCAGTCAAGAAACGCCGGACCTGGCTCAGGCCTGCAAAGCGCAGAATATCCGTTTGCCAAAAACTGATCAGCAATCCCAAAATGGCGATCAGTTGAACCGCGTAGAAGAACAATCTTAACGGACTTGGCACATTCCAGACAACTTCGTCCGGAAAAATACTTCTTCCGATAACCAACAACGGCAGAAACGTCGCTGCCGATAATAGATTGTAGAACAAGCGGTACCATCCATCGTAGGGCCGCTGCCCTATTAAATAGCGGATTCGATTCTTGAATCGACTTGAAGCTGTAATGCTGTGAACGAGTGCCCAGAGACAGAACACGATTAGGAAAAGGAGCATATATACTAAGCCTCCGCGCTTGGATCTTTGATTCGACCAATCCGTTGCATGATTCGGGATAGAGGATTATAAAACGCGGAGTAAGGAATGCCGAATGGAAAGTAAGATTCCACAATTCGATGACGAAACTTGGGCGATGCTTCCGGCCTTCTTCGACCATCTTCCAGAACCGGTGCTGCTAAATATGTGGGGAGATGAGAGCGGATCAGATTCGGAGCGCGAAGCTGTTAGGCTCGTGGAAAGACTTAGCGATCGGTTCGATTCGATCGACTTTCAAGTGCTGCCTCGAAGGATAGACTTCCACTATTACCCGGTCATTGGCATTATGCGCCTATATGAGAACGAACCCATCGACCACGGCGTGCGCATCGTTGGCCTACCAGTCGGATACCAGATGACATCGCTTATTGCAGCCGTCCAGTCCGTCTCCTTCCAAGGTGTGACCGCGGAGGCAAAGACCAGAATTCAGCTTCATGGCCTTCGGAAGGCGGTTAATCTAGAGCTTTTCACGGCCGCCCACGATCAAGCCGGCGCCTTAGTGGCCCAGGCAATCTTCAATATGGCAGTCGCCAGCGAGCATGTTCGATCGTTTTTGGTCATGGCTGACGCGTTCCCTGGGGCTGCTATGCGCTATTCCGTGGGTGAGGTTCCCCACCTGGTCATCAACGGCCGAAGCCACATTCAGGGCGTCGTTGACGAGAGTATGATCATCGAACATATCGCCGAGGTCGTGAAGGAACACAAATGAGGGTGCGCCAAGCCCTTATCGCTGCTAAACAGATTAGTGAAGATCATACCCATAAGAGATTTGTTACCGCCCAGGATTTGAGATAAGCTCAACGAGTCAGGGCGCGTGCGTCTATTGCCAAAATAAGTCATGAGATCAATATTGAACCAAGAAGCCGCGAAAAGCGACTATATTAATGAGGCGCAGGATCTGTCTTCTGAGACACTGGATCCGTCTTCGTTTACCGATCAGCAAGTAGTAAAGGATATATCGGCAGGGGATGATCAGGCGCTGGCCGTTTTTTACAGTCGTTATAGTAAGGGTATTTTCAACTACGCCCTGAGACTTGTCAGAGACCATGAGGCGGCCGAGGATGTCCTTCAAGAAGTATTCGTGGCTGCTTGGCAAGGGGCGGATGGGTTCCGTCAGCACTCGAGTGTGAAGACCTGGATTTTCAGAATCGCTCATTATCAAGCAGTCAATTGGCTCAGGCGGCAGAAAAGGCTCGATTCGGTTGATAACGCCTCGCCAGACCTTCCTGAAGATCCTGAAGAAGCGATAGTGGTTTCTTGGCGAGCGGATGAGGTTCAATCAGCCCTCGATCTGCTCACCCCAATCCATAGGGCGACTGTTGAGTTAGCATTTGTTCATGATTTATCTTATGCGGAGATTTCGGAAGTACTCGACTGCCCGATTGGTACGGTGAAGAGCCGTATGAGTCACGCGATCAAGCAACTAGCCCGGATACTGAAGGCCCAGGGATTGGAAG
>JAUVOB010000047.1 GCA_030599405.1 Chloroflexota bacterium
GCCGATAAGCGGGTTTATCACCGCCAGCACGAGGGCCAGCTTCATCTCTTCTTGCCCAACAATAGCCAGAAACGGGAATGGTTCAACGTCGGCGATGCCAAGATCGACCGTAGGAGCGCTTAAGACCTTTCTAGCAACCGAGTGTCCTCGCAAAAGCTCCAAGAGTCCCGAGCGATTTTCACTCATTCAGCAATCTCCTCCCGAGATGTGAGCCGGTGATCTTGCCTGGCTGCTGCCCGTTCAAAGCGCAATTTCTCTTCGTCTGTGACACAGGTCAAGGGCGGAACTGGGGTTGATCTACCATTCGCATCGAGCGCGACATAAACGAAATAGGCTGTATTTGTATGGGTTATCGCACCCGCAATAACGTCCTCTGCCGTTACAACGACCCGAGTTTCCATCGAAGTCCTACCTGTCCAAGTCACCTCCGCAGCGACAGTGACCAAGTCACCGATGTTTACCGGGGAATGGAATGTCATGGAGTCGACCACGATCGTCACCGAGTGGCGACGGGCATATTTACTGGCGGCCATTCCCCCGGCCTCATCGCAGAGTTTCATAATGTAGCCACCATGAACATTGCCAAGGGTATTGGCTTCGCCGGGTCCCATTAATTGGGTAAGTGTCACGCGAGAGTCGGCCGGAGTCCTTCGATCCACGCCATCTACTCCTTGATTGATTGTGTACGGATCATTCTTGCTGGCACTATCATGATCTTGATAGTCGTTATTCCATATCCGGCCGCGTCTCTGAAATGAATAGGAGACGTTCCGGATATTCCTCGAACATGTCGATGATATGATGGGGCAACTCGCGCATCAGAGGTGACAGGGGAAACGTTGCGGGTATCCTTGGACGGTTGGGTTTTGGTGGAGGGTCCATATGTGGGATCTTCCTGGCTAAGGTCCGCTTTCGTAGGAGACGGCGGTCATCGCTCATGAATCCAAGGTACTGGCCGACCGTATCGAACACCTCTCGCCCCACGACGAATCCTAGCCATACACCATCGGTATTGAAAAGATGGCCGTTTTCATAGATAGCGACCCAATCACCATCGGTCCTGTATATCGGTATCATTGCACATTCACCTGCAAAATTGTACTAAAACGTGGCTTCTAGGGTCATTATATTGGTGCCTAAGAGCCATTGCAACCAGATATCCCTAGCGGAGAAGTTGTTGTAGTAATCCGGACAGCTTCTCAGCAGCACGGTTCCATTTATACTGTCGCGCCCGAAGAAATCCACTCGCCACCATTTGCGCCCGGCGGCTCGGATCGTCCAAGAGATCCCGAATAGCAGTGGTCCATGCTTGCTGATCTTGTGGAGGTAATAATAGGGCGGCTTCACCAGCTACCTCCGGCAGGCAAGAAGCGTTGGAGACAACCACTGGAACACCACAAGCCATGGCTTCTAAGACCGGTAACCCAAATCCCTCATACAAGCTAGGAAAGACGAATAGCGTGGCATCGCTATATAGAGCCGGTAGATCCTCATCATCGACGAAGCCAACGAACCGAACTCTGTCATCTAATCCTTGGGCATTCACCTCAGCAAGCGTCTCATCGTAGAGCCATCCTTTTCCACCCGCAATAATCAACCGGTGAGGAAAATCATTTGCCACATCCTTGAATGCCCGAATCAACATTTGATAATTCTTGCGAGGTTGAATCGTGCTTACGCTAAAAATATATGGCTCATCACCTAAATCATATTTATTTCGAACGTTCACCAGATTCTCATTGTCCGATGGCGGACGAAACGAACGATCGACGCCACTGTAGAGCACGGTGATCTTCTTCTCATCAATTTGCCAAATGTTGGAAATGTCTTCTTTGGTCGTCTGCGAATCTGCCAAGACGTGGGTGGCACTCCTAACCGATTTTGGTACCACTTGATTGAGATATTTCCTCAACGAAGGTGTAAAAGTCTCCGGATAATGTACAAAAGAAAGGTCGTGTACGGTTAAAACTGTCGGTATGTCATTTCTTACAGGTGGTAGGACGAAATCCGGAGAGTAAAAGAGGTCAATATGCCCGGTGAATAATTGGACTGGAACTGGAAGCCGCAGACGATACCAAATGCGATACAACCACCTCTCGTTGAACAGAGACTGTTTGTAGCGAACGTTGGAATCAGGTGGCATCCGGCTCGCTAAAAGGTCCCAAGACGGCTGACTTGCCGAGAACAGTAGGTATTCAGTCGACTTGTCTTTTCTGACCAAGGCGCTGACTAATTCACGGGTATAGCGGCCGATTCCCGCGCGTTGCGATAGCGCTGACGTAACGTCGATGCCAACTACCGACCGCTTCACTTGCTCGTGATTGTTGCCCTGAGAGGTCATCTATCGTTGAACCACCTAGACGTTTTAATCCGCATGAACTGATATTGATTGCAAAATCCAGGACGAGCGAGTTTGTATCAATCGATGTGCCGGTAAGTCCAGTAGCGGTTTACGAAGAAATTCCAAAAGAGCACCACTACTGTCGCCAGCATTTTAGCTGGAATGTAAGCACCAATCGCGTCGGGAATCACCGCAGCGGCAGAAATCACGCGATCAAATAGGGGAACGCTCAGCGCAAAAATGACATTGTTGATTACCAAACCAGCAATGCTTACCACGGTGAACTGGGGCAGCTGTACCCGTTTTCTTATTGAACGAGATTCGGGATATGTCCAGAATCGATTAAGAGTGAAGTTGCTAAGTACGGCGAGCGTAAACGAGATGGTATTTGCCAGAACGAGACCTACCATCTCGGAAAACTGTGTATCGTCAGCGACGATACCCGGCAGGTCGACGACCTCAACGAGGAAGGTCAACGTGCCAAAGTCAATTATGAAGCCAAATGTTCCCACCACAATAAACTTGGCGAAACGCTCCGCTTCCTTATGGTTGAATCCGAAACGGCCGGCGGCCGAGGTAAACAGGTTAATCATTTTGGATGTCCAGAATCTGCTGAAGCCCCAACATGACGCCAAAATAGATGAACATGTTGTTTACATAAAGTTTGTCAAATGCATGATGGACAGAAATCGCCGTCCATGCAGCCATAAGACCTAAGGCCAATCCTCTCTGAGGCCACTCGCTACGCCTTAGGATGCGGATCACTTGTACAAATATTATGACCCAGAGCAGGACATAGGCCACTGCGCCGACCGCTCCTACCTCAGCTAGGACGTTGATGTAGTAATTATGGGCATGCCCAAGAGCAATCGGCCAATTTAATAGGGCGTAGTCCGCGTAGGCTCGTTCATAATTGCCAAAGCCGACGCCCGTCCATAGATTCTCCGTCGCCATATTGAGACCTGCCTGCCAATGAGCCAACCTCTCGACAACGGCATAATTCTCAATGGTAACGAATTCACCCCGAACATCCCCTATCTGCAAGTCAGCACCCAAAGAACCGGCGCGAGCCAATATTGATTGTGGCATTATGTCTAGTTGTATGGTGACGATAAACAGAACCATTATCAGGATCAACAACAGGATCCCAATCCATCGACGCTTCGGGAGGAAGAGAACCAGAACAACCATCGCCGCTGCAAATCCCAACCAGGCTCCTCTGCTCCAGGACATCAACAAGGCCATTAAGGAAAGCAAGGCGCAAATAGCCACGAATCCGAACCAGACCCATTCAGACAGCGGTTGGGTCGCTCGCTTGCGCCTAATCGCGATGAAGCCCATCACCAAACCGGCAAGAGTTCCAATTGCCAGGCTGGCAGAAACAGCCACAAATCCACCGAATGGATTAGGCTGCATGAAGGTGCCAAACGCGCGATAGAAGCGGTCAAGAATCACGAAATGATCTGGACCCTCTCCACGAATTCCAAATTGCCATATGCCAATAATGGCCTGACTCACACCAGCTATTAAGAGAATTGCCAAAACAGCGCGGGTTTTACTCTTGCTAGGTACAAATCGGTCGATCTCTTGCCCTGAGTCTCCGGTCTTCGAACGGTCGAGAGACAGATCCACAACCATGAACATCGCGATGGCGAGCTCCAGCCACTTGACCAATTCCTTTATTCCGAAAGCGAGGGAGACTGCATCGAGCAAAGTGAGCGATGCTACCAGTATGAAAATCGCAAGAGGTAGGTTGATGGCAGTACGATGGACGATGATCCGTCTATCTAGGACACCCCTGGCTAGCCAGCCGGCAACTGCAACAAAGAAGAGCAGCTGCCCGCTCTCCAATGGTAGGTTACCAAAGACGATGTTCTCATAAGCTCCCAAGGGTCCGGCTATCAAAGCTATTCCGAGACCAAATAAGGGCTGAATGAGGGTTAAGATTAATAGGGAGGAGATTAGAATCAGAGCCACCGCATACCACAATGGAAGCTGCGCGATGCCGATGGCTATGAGGATCGCCAGAGCTACCGGCCACATTGGTAGCCAAACTTCTGTCCAGTTATTTTGACGCAGAGAGAGTGAGGATCGTTTCACCGCACTCTTTTTCTGAAATACTCAATGGTCATCGCCAGGCCATCAGCTAAACTGACCTCTGGCTCCCAGCCCAGTACTTCACGTGCAAACGAAATATCCGGTCTTCGCATTTTCGGATCATCGATAATCCGATCATCTGTTGGCTCCATATGGATAATCTTGGAATCGCTGTGGGCTACTTCAAGGACTGCATCTGCGAAATCACTGATGGTCATCTCATTAGGGTTCCCGATGTTAACAGGTCTCGATTCATTGGACATCAGCAGACGGCAAACCCCCTCCACCAGGTCCGAAAAGTACTGGAACGATCTGGTCTGGCTGCCATCACCGTATATGGTGATCGGCCGGTTGTTTAGTGCTTGATGAATGAAGTTTGGGACAACGCGACCATCATTCAGTCGCATCCGGGGTCCATAAGTATTGAATATTCTGACAATCCGAGTTTCAAGACCATGGTAGCGATGATAGGCCATTGTCATGGCCTCCGCGAATCGCTTTGCCTCGTCGTACACACCTCTGGGACCGATGGGGTTAACGTGACCCCAATAATCCTCTGGTTGCGGATTAACTTGCGGATCACCATAAACTTCTGATGTCGATGCCAAAAGGAATCTCGCATTTTTTGCCTTGGCTATCCCTAGTGCGTTTAGTGTACCGAGAGAACCAACCTTCAACGTGTGGATAGGATGCTCGAGATAATCTTTTGGGCTCGCAGGGGAAGCAAAATGGAGAACGGCATCAAGGTCTTCTTGAAGGTAGATGTAGTTAATGACGTTGTGTTTGATAAACGTGAATCTGTCGTGACCCGACAGATGAGCGAACTTGTCTGTGCTGCCGGTGATCAGATTATCCATGGCGACAACGGAGTGACCATCTTTCAGAAACCGGTCTACTAAATGGGACCCAAGAAAGCCAGCACCGCCAGTAATCAGTACATGCATACCTACTCCCTCTAATGATTTCAGATCAGCCGATTATTGTAGCACTCCCTTTGTTTTAGGCGAGGTTGTCACTCTTTTACTGCCCATTGTATACTCCATTGATTGGCACTTAAGTTCAGGCAAATATCTTGCGCCTCTGCTGATTAATGGCGAGTTTGCCTTGATCGGCAGGAAAATTCTGAGCCAGAAGAACAAGGTTTAGAGCCGGTAATCAACTATTAATGAGGGTATGAAGTGTCATTACCCGGAGAGATAAATGGATCCGAAGGATAGAAACAAGCCAGCGATGCAAGCGAGCAGTACCAAAGCCTCGACGCCAGGCGCTGATCAAACCGAACAGCGAAAAGCTGATCATATCCGGATAAATGTTGAGGAGGATGTTTCGTTCAAGAAATTGGGTTCAGGCTTGGACAGCTATTTTTTTATGCATCAGGCCCTACCAGAACTGGATTTTGCCAAAATCGTTACGGCGACTCATTTCTTGGGAAAATCGTTGAAAACACCCTTATTGATTTCATCGATGACGGGAGGCACAGCCGAGGCATACCGAATCAATCGCATCTTGGCAACAGCGGCTCAGGAGACTGGCATGGCGATGGGTTTAGGCTCAGTCCGGGCAGCCATTGAAGACCCAGAGCTAGCTTACACGTACCAGGTTCGAGATGTGGCGCCAGATGTACTCTTGCTTGCCAATTTAGGAGCGGTCCAACTTAATTATGGCTACGGTCTGGAACAATGTAAAAGAGCGGTGGAGATATGCGAGGCAGATGGCTTGATACTGCACTTCAATGCTCTTCAAGAGGCGGTTCAACCCGAGGGCGACTCTGATTTTTCCGGTTTACTCGCCAAGGTGGAGAAGATCTGCCGTGGACTTCCTGTGCCGGTAATTGCGAAAGAGGTTGGTTGGGGTTTCGCTCAAGATACCGCCCGACAGCTTGCATCCGCCGGCGTATCAGCTATTGACGTCGCGGGAGCAGGTGGCACTTCGTGGAGTCAGGTCGAAATGTACAGGGCGCCGACTAAAAAACACGCTCGAATAGCTGGAGCATTCATCGACTGGGGCATACCCACCGCCTATTCAATCCAGTATTGTAGAAACGCGGCACCGGCCTTACCGATCATTGCCAGTGGCGGTATTCGAAATGGAATCGATGTAGCTAAGTGTATTGCCCTCGGCGCACAGATCGCTGGACTAGCCGGTGATTTTTTGCGGGCGGCGGTCCAGAACGGTGTTGAGGGTGTCATCGACACAGCAGGCGCTCTATCCGATGAGCTCCGCGTTACTATGTTCGGTAGTGGTGCAGCGGATATCTCGTCTCTAGCCGAGACCCCGCTCTACGATCACTTCTAGTAACCAAGTGGGAGCGGGTGTGTTAATCAAAGCAAAGCCAAGATTTGCGTGCGATCACCTTTGGAGAAACGAATGTTTGATGCTCTAAAAGATCTCTCTACGGAGATGATTCCAGCCGTTGAAGCGGAAATGCGCGATGTTCTCAAACTTAAGGAAAAGAGCGATGACCAATTCTACGGCATGATGCACTATCACATGGGATGGGTCGATGAAGATCTCCTGCCCCTCGAAATAAACGGTGGAAAGCGAATTCGCCCTTTCCTATGCCTGTTAGCTTGCGCGGCGGCCGGTGGCGATTGGATACAGGCCATTCCGGCTGCTGCATCGATTGAAATCATTCATAACTTTAGTCTCGTCCACGACGACATCCAGGACGCGAGCCCAACGCGTCGAGGTCGGGTTACGGTCTGGAAACTCTGGGGCGCCAATCAGGCTATTAACGCCGGTGATGCTATGTTTGCCCTGGCCCATACAGCGATGGAACGCTTGAGCACCAGGGGGGTCATGGATTCGATAACCATACTGGCTTTACGCATGCTTGACGATGCGTGCTTAGCGCTGACAATGGGTCAATACTCCGATATGCAATTTGAAGTGCGGGATGACGTTTCCGTCGATGATTACCTTTCGATGATAGGCGGTAAGACCGCTGCCCTTTTGTCGCTGTCGACAGAGTTAGGAGCGGTGGTTAGCGGCAGCGAACCAGAAATCAGTGACCATTATGCGGCATTCGGAAGAGATCTTGGCTTGGCCTTTCAAATCCGTGATGATATCTTGGGCATATGGGGTGACGAGACGATCATCGGCAAATCGGCCGCCACTGATATTGAGACGCGGAAGAAGAGTTTGCCAGTCCTCTATGGACTATCGAAAGATGAAGAGCTTCGACGTTTATACCGGGAACCGGAGACGAACGACGAGTTTGTTGATCGTGTCGTCGAGCATCTTGACAGCACAGGCTCCCGAGAATTCGCTGAGAATTATGAGAAAAAATACGCCGACAGCGCCTTAGCCCATCTTGAAGCTGTTAGCCCGCATGGTGATGCGGGTGTAGCATTACTTCAAATGACCGGCAGACTACTCAACCGCAAGTTTTAGAGCAATCCTCTGGACATCCAGTCTGCACATCAGTGAATAAAAAAAGAGGCGCCCTCTCAGAGGACGCCTCTTCTCAAATCACAACGAAGTGTGAATCAGTCGGCAGCTTCGGCAATGGCTGCCCTTGCCGCTTCTTCTGCCGCCTGGGTGGCTATTCGTTCCAAAACTTCTTCGTCGGTATTATCGTCGATCAA
>JAUVOB010000207.1 GCA_030599405.1 Chloroflexota bacterium
AACGAGGTTGCTTTCAGCGATTCCGATATTGAAAAAGCGTTCGGGAAATCGCTGCCTTACTTTTTCAGCCTTCGTCGAGTTGCCGAGATCTCCGTCCAAGACGACGACCTTCGGATTCTCTGTTGCTACTGCCAACAACGCATCACCAAACACATCGCGCATGGGCTTACTGGATTTCAGTCCTGCTTTTTCGCCTAATTGCATAGGATTTCCTCCCGTGCCTTGACGGCCAGATCCCCGACGATTGGTCGTCCATGATAAGTGAAGTCAGCCTCCACAAAAGAGACGCCCTTTCCCTTGATCGTATGGGCGATAAGGATAGCCGGCTGTGCTTCGACATCTTGAAGAAGGTTGAGCTCATCGAGGATCGCGCCGACATCGTGCCCGTCTACCTCGCGAACGAACCAGCCAAAAGAACGCCATTTATCAACTAATGGTTCCAATGCCATTTCCCGGCTTATCGGCCCTGTTTCCTGGTATTTGTTGTAATCAAGTATCCCGATCAAGTTGTCCGCCCCGAAGTGGGCTCCGGCCATCGCCGCCTCCCAAATCTGCCCAGCCTCACATTCGCCGTCGCCCAGTAGCACGTAGACCCGAAAGTCGTCCCCGCTTAATCGCCCGCCTAATACGTGGCCGAGCCCAACTGAAAGGCCTTGCCCTAATGATCCGGTGGTAGCCTCTATACCGGGCAACATACCCTGGATAGGGTGTCCCTGTACGGGGCTGTCTACCTGGCGCAAGGTCCACAACATCGAACGGTCGAAATATCCCGCGCGGGCTAGAACGGCGTAGAGCAGCGGCGCGGCGTGGCCTTTGCTCATGATAAATCGATCTCGCTTTGGCCACCATGGCTCGGCCGGCCGGTAATTAAGCAGGCCGCCAAAGTAGAGGGCTGTGACGATCTCGACAGCCGAGAACGAACTGGAAGGGTGACCAGAAGCTGCTAACCTCGTCATCTCCAGGATATCAAGGCGCAAGTCACGAGCCTTTTCATTTAATTCCTCCACACTGAGCTCATGCGGTTTGTCCATATTTCATAACTCCAATTGCTGAACGAAAGACGACTTATCCCGACCTGTAAACACCTTTATCCATCAGGCAATTCACTGGCCCAGGCTAAGAAATCTTCTACCATCATCGCGGTCGGTAATGCCGGAATAACCCCCTGCGATTGCGCTGTGAGAGCACCGACCGCATTGGCAAAAGTCAGGTGCCGGGTCATCTTTTCCACGGTAAGTTGTTCAGGCCATTGGCCATGAGTTAACAACCCTGTAAGCAGACCGGCAACAAAGCCATCGCCACAACCAGTGGCGTCTACGGTCTTGACCTGGTAGGCCGGCACGAACCCATTTCCTTCGGCGACCCGGAAATAGCTCCCCGCTTTTCCCAGGGTAATGACGCAGATTTCTGGACCCAGGCTGATGAGTCGCCGGCTTCCAGCATCTGGATCATCTTCACCGGTCAGGAGCGCCAACTCGATCTCATTTACCTTGACCAGATTGACCCGGGGTAACAGAGCCATAACGGCGTCGTAAGCTAATTCCTGGCTCGGCCACAATGTCGGCCGGTAGTTGACGTCCAGGGAGATCATCCCGCCTTGGCTGCTAACGATCTTCATCGCCTCGTAGGTGGACTGCCTGATTGGATCATCGACCAGGCTGAGCGAACCAAAATGCAGCGCCTTGGTTTCCAGCAAGAGTTCTGTATCTAACTCATCAGGACGCAGGAGCATATCCGCTCCCGGATTACGGTA
The DNA here is from genome assembly GCA_030599405.1 of Chloroflexota bacterium. GTDB lineage: Bacteria > Chloroflexota > Anaerolineae > Promineifilales > Promineifilaceae > UBA11865. The sequence continues at coordinate 1,754 of JAUVOB010000207.1, forward strand.
GAAGACGAACTCGGCAGTGTCGGGATCGGGGCTGGCGATGAAGGCCATTGTTGTCCTGGCGTAATCATCAAACCTTATCCCCTTGGTCTCCACACCCGCATTGCCCAACACCTGGGCCAGGTGATGGCCAAAGGCGTCGTCGCCCACCTTACCAATGAAGGCGCTACGAGTTCCCAGCCGCGCTAATCCAACGGATACATTTGCCGGCGCACCGCCCGGCTTCGGCCGGAAAGCTGAGACATCCACGAGCCGGCGACCAACCTCGGCTGGAAACATATCAACCAACAACTCGCCAAGACATACGACATCCATACTAGGCGCTCACACTTTCATCCTGGTCTTAGAGACCTGCACGCCAATCCGACACTTAACCTCCCAACATCTGGCGCATGAGCTGGGTTACCCTAATCGCGTCAGAACTCTGGAAGCATCCTCGCAACTCATCCCTGTCAACCCGCTCTATCATTTCATAGCCAAAGCGGATGTTTCGAATGCTCTCTTCGATTGCTTTATCAGGATCCTCTCTATAGGGAAACAGATCGAAGCCAAACCATCCATCGTATCCCCACTCCTCCAGCCAAAAGAGGGCTTCGAGGGTCTCCCAAAGGTTGACCGTTCCGACTATTAGATCGTCGTCGAAGAGTTTCCAGTTGTCGTTCCAATGGGTATGGAAGAGTTTCCCGTACCGGCAACATAGGGCGATGGATTCGGCCAAGTTCTCCTTCATAATGAAGGCATGGCCCATGTCGATGTTAATACCCAGATTCGGCCGGTTAATTTCGTTAATGACCGTCATGCAATGACCGATCGTGGGGAGCAGAATATGGGTGCGTGGTTCAAATGCCTTGTATTCCACTACGATCTTTTGCTGAGGATTGTGGTCGGCCCATTCGGCCAATCCCTCGACCAAATCATCCAGCCGGCGCCGGTGATCGATCTGAAACGGGTAATCATAACCGTCTTGTGCAGGCCAGTAAACCATGATCTCAGCTTCCATGAACTGGGCGATGTCCATGGTACGCTTCGCTAGATCCAGGGCCTGGCGCCTCAGCTTCGGATCGGGATTGGTAAACTGTCCGTACTTCCATTTCGGATCCACCCAAAGATGAGGGCAGAACTGGACGATCTTAAGGTTAAGATCGTCCGCCAAAGACTTCAGAGTGTGCATGTTGTCGTCGGTTACTTCGGTGGGATAATGCATCTCGAGGCCGCTGATGCCTTCAATCGATGCAGCTAGCCGGAAGCGTTCTTCCATAGTCCTGTCTTCCCGGTAACCAGATTTAACAAAACGATCTCCTGTGGCCCCCAAAAACCATACGCCAGCGGCAAACTTAGGATTTCGCATTTTGTTACTCCTATCGAGACTCACGGCACTCAGACCGAGCTAACTGGCTAATAATGGCCGTTTCAAACTGTTTTGACCCATTATCCGAACCTTCGGGCCGCGTTCGGCAGCAACTATGCCAGGATCACGAGCCCGCTGGAAATAGATTAACCCTGCAGTTCTGCGTGTAAGACATAGCGGTCTGATCTGTAAAATATCTGCAACCATTCAACCGGCAAATTGGATTGCGAGTATGATACGCGCTCGATTGACAGCAAGGCATCGTTCGGTTCAATGGATAACAATTCGGCTTGGCCCTGGTCCGCTTTTTGAGCACGAATGCTTTCGACCGCACGCACAAGTTGTATTCCGTATTCTCGGAATAGCGTTTCCCGCAGAGAGTGCATCTCATAATTCTCGTTAAGCACACCGGGACAGTAGCGATGCACCAGGCTTGCCCGTTCGATACTTAGCGGTTCTTCGTCTGCAAATCGTAGACGATTTAGCTGGGCAAGCTCCTCTCCAGTGTCTATCTCGAGCTTCTCAGCGATATACGGAGTTGCCGGAATCAGTTCAGTCAGGATTGTCCGGCTGCTTGGTTGATAACCTCGTTGGTGCATGTCCTCGGTGAAACTTATAATGCGGGTGAGAGTGGTTTGTATGGCAGGTTGGGAAACAAAGCTCCCACGCCCACGTTGGCGATAAATCAAGCCGTCACTAACGAGATTATCAAGAGCCTGGCGTACGGTGATCTGGCTAACATGGTATGAAGCCTGTAACTCGGATTCGGCCGGAAGTAGGGTTTCGGGTGGCCACTCCCCACCCAGGATCATGGCCCGAAGCAATTCATATAATTGATGGTATAAGGGAATCTTACTTTCGCGGTTGAGTCCAATGACAGGATAGCGGTTCATTTCAGGGCTAGTGGCCAAGATTCCGGAAGACAATGAAGTTAGTTATCATCTTATAAGACATTGATCTTGAAAGCTAATATGATTATAATATTATAATATTTGAGTGTCAATAACAATGCCAAAAGAGCTGGAAGACTTTGACAAAGGATGATCTGGAGCAACCAGGCTCTTTTCTTTTGGGGCATTTGTCTGGATCTATACAGGTTGGGCGTATGAACGAGAGCTATCAATTATCCGGAAGTGGAATGCAGCCATCTGACGAGACGCGAGATATTCGGGCCGAAGCTGAACGCCTCGGTCTGTCAGAT
>JAUVOB010000097.1 GCA_030599405.1 Chloroflexota bacterium
ATTTCCTTCAACTTATGGTGAAAGTATCGGGCAAGCAATATCTTCTCCGACAGCGCGGCTCTAAACGACGCCACGCCAACCATCTTTAGGGGTAACCAGAGCCTGAGACCTCTGAAGTGTCTTGTTAACTCAGGGGATAATCCGGAGGGAGACCATTCCTCGAGGTCATCTGGAACATCCTGGGCGTAGTCGGCCTTCCAATTGTAGGACGCATAAAGTTGTTGCCCGTTCCGTAAGATGACTGCTCCAGTGCCATAAGGCAGGAATAACGCTTTGTGAGGGTCCATGATGATTGAATCCGATTGATCCATACCCTTGAGTATCGCCTGACCTTCGTCACATAAAGCAAAGAATGCCCCATAAGCGCCGTCAATATGGAACCAAAGGCCGTTATTCCTGGCTATCTCGCCTATCTCCTTCAACGGATCGACAGCTCCAGCGTTCGTCGTTCCTGCCGAAGCAATAACAAGCCAGGGATTCAATCCTGCCGCCTTATCCGCTATGATCAACTCTCCTAGTGCCTGTTCGTCCATCCGGAATCTGTGATCCACAGATACCCTCCGGATAATACATTTGCTCACCCCGGCGACATGGAGCGACTTATCCACGCTGTGATGTGTATGTTCGGTCAGATAAACGACTGACTTCTCTATGTTTTGGGCCTCGATGCGATAGTTATCGCGGGCGACGACGATGGCGTTTAGATTTGCCAGGCTTCCCCCCGAAGTCAAGTTACCCGCCGCCGTCTGTGGGTACCCGGCGATGTCCGCCATCCAGCGAATGAGCATATTCTCCATCCGTACCGCTCCAGGCGAAGCAAAGAAGTGACCGGAATAGCGATTGGTAATCGCTGCCAGGAAATCGCCAAGAGCAGAGTGAAAGAGACCTCCTCCAGGTACATAACCCAACATGCGCGGTGATGCTGGGTTGATGCCCACCGTATCTACACTTCCTCGTAGTATCTCTAAAGCATCTTCGACTTCGAGTCCATATTCCCCAATCGGTGAGTCATATAGTGACCGGCCGTCGCCGGGCCGATCTATAAAAGCCGGTGAATCTGGCAGTTGTTCTAAGAAGTCTTCGGCGTATGCGGCGATCTTCTTCAATAAACTGGTCCGCGACCTGGCATTCGGCTCGAGCCTGCAAGCTAATTGTTCTAAACGGCGTATCTCACTCTCCATTTATCTCCTGCCTTCTTTTGATGAATTCGTTTTTTCGATCTTAGTTACCCATCCTCAATCAGAGTCTTTCACCCTAAGATAGTTTCTTTCATCCCTGCTGCATCGCCATCTTATAATCCAAGATCCTTCCTTGATACCGGCTTTTTGTCAGCCCTTGCTTCACTGCCAATTAGACCCGGATAGTGAATGACGAAGTGAAAGTAATCCTCGGTACTCGAGATAAATGTGTGCGCTTCACCAGGGTCGATCTGCAAAACGTCGCCGGCGCCGATCGTGATAGTTTGGTCGTTCACCCGGATTTTAGCCTTGCCCTGTCCAACCAGATATATCTCGGTTACAGTTCCGTGGACATGCGGTTCATCTATGCCCGCATTCGCATAGCCTATCGATAGCTCGCTCTTCGAGTTCCAAGGACCGTAAAGCCAGCCCTTCTCCTGTGAGGAATCGGCGTGTTCTGTTCGCATCCTTCTCCTCTCAATCGCAAAAATTTACCAACCTTTCGCTACGCGTTGGCTCAGTACCCTCCTAGATAGATTGTGCCATATAATTGACACTCGGAAAATAATGGCGATCCCGCGTATCCTATTGGAGGATGGCGTATAATGACGGCTGGTGAGATAAAGGAAGCCTTAACTCGATAATGAAAGCGACGGAACCAATCACACCGGATGAGGATGATGGGCCAGAGGCGCTCTCTATTCTCGGTGTAAAGGTCCATAACGTAACGATTGGGCAAGCAGTAGCTCTTGTGAAACGGTACATGGACCAACCAGGCTTACACCAGGTAGCGACGGTCAATCCCGAGTTCATCATGACTGCTCAGGACGACGCCGCTTTCCACCGAGTTCTCAATAGAGCTGATCTTTGCCTTCCGGATGGCATCGGTCTACTGCTGGCAAGTCGGTGGCTCGGGCAGCCTCTTTCTGAAAGAGTCGCGGGCTCAGATTTTGTCTACCAACTGGCTGCCGAAGCCGCGAACCACGGCTGGCGATTGTTCCTCCTAGGAGCCGCACCGGGTGTAGCCGATCACGCCGCGGAAATATTCCAGACAAAATACCCGGGATTGCGGATAGCCGGTACCTACCCAGGCTCACCAGATATAGATGAGAATACAACCCTCGTCGACCGCATCAACGAGAGCAAGGCGGACATCCTGTACGTTGCCTACGGGGCACCCGCTCAGGATCTCTGGATCGCCAGGAACGTAGAGGCTTTTTATAACCTGCGTATCGCCATAGGCGTCGGTGGTTCACTCGATTTCGTCACTGGGCGAGCCGTTCGTGCTCCCCGATGGATTCAGCGGATCGGCATTGAATGGCTATATCGACTGGTCAGAGAGCCTTGGCGTTGGAAGCGCATGTTGGTTCTGCCCTGGTTCGCCGTTCGTGTCCTGATGTCCAGAAGCAGGCAATAGCGTTTTACCTTTCCCGATTATGGCTCTACAATCACCTCTATCGCATGAATATTCTAGAAGATTTTCGAATACTGATCCTAGGAGACGGTTACGGTTGGCATTTAGATTCGCAAGCCAACTTCCTTCTCCTTCCCCCACTTGTATCCTGTCGTTGGCTTTCTGATAAAGGAGATCTGTGACTATGCGCGTCTTGATTACCGGATCTAGCGGTCAAATTGGAACGAATCTGGGTCTCTACTTGCAGGAGAAAGGACACTATGTATTCGGCATCGACAAGCGGCCGAATGCTTGGACAAATGAGATCGAGACTCTGTTGCAGGACCTAAGCTCTCCGTACCGAGATTTCAAGAATGGACTCGGACATGTCGATTATCCACCAGATCTGGATGCGGTAGTTCACCTCGCCGCCCACGCGAAAGTCCATGAACTGGTGGAGCAACCCGATCGCGCTCTGGAAAACATCACGATGACCTACAATGTTCTGGAATTTTGCAGGCTAAACGATGTATCGCTCATTTTTAGTAGTTCTCGCGAAGTCTATGGAGACATTCATCGCTACATTACCGAGGAATCTTACGCTGATTTCGCCTTCACTGAGAGTCCCTACTCGGCGAGCAAGATCTCTGGGGAGGCGTTGATTTACTCTTACGCGCAATGTTACGGATTGAATTATTTAGTCTACCGGTTCAGCAATGTCTATGGGCGATATGACAATGATCTGGAACGCATGTCTCGTGTCATTCCGAAATTCATTAGAAAAATAAGCGAACGGCAGCCAATTACAGTGTACGGCAAAGACAAGGTCCTTGATTTTACCTACATAGACGACTGCATTGGCGGCATCGCAAGGGGTCTAGAGTTGTTAACTGGCGAAAGTGGCGTGAACCAAACGATTAACCTCGCCTATGGACAGGGCAATAGCCTGGTAACATTAGCCGAATATATCGGCCAAGCCTTGGGAATTGAGCCTGAGTTGCAGATCAAGCCACCACGTGTCGGCGAGGTCACCCATTACGTGGCTAACATTGGTAAGGCTCGCGCGCTGCTGGGCTACGCACCGAAAGTGTCATTGAGAGAAGGTATCGAAAAGGCAGTCGCTTGGAGTACCGAGTGGTGGTCGACTCATCCCTAGATCTACAGATGAATCGAGCCCAGCTGCTGGATCACCTGGCCCATCTGATAAGCATGGTCAAGTGCCCCCATCCTCTTCGCGTCGCTGTCGATGGCGTTGATGCAGCAGGCAAAACGACTTTAGCTGATGAGCTATCCTCGAACCTAACGGAGATGGGACGGGTTGTCATCCAGTCAACCATCGACGGATTTCACAACCCTCGTTCAATTCGCTATCGGCGTGGACCCATGTCTCCTGAAGGGTATTTCCACGATTCCTTCGACTACCGGTCGATAACGAGCCGACTTCTCATTCCTCTCGGACAAGACGGGGACCGGAGCTACCAGACGGCCGTATTCGATTACAGAACTGACCAGGTCGTAGAGGTTCCGGTTCTCAAGGCGCCTGACGATGCCGTTCTGCTATTCGATGGCATCTTTCTGCAGAGACCTGAGTTGGCCGGATTTTGGGACTTTTGCCTATTTGTTGATGCGACAGTGGACACAGCCCTGGAACGAGCGACTGTCCGGTACACGAGCAATAATGGTCGAGATCATCAATCGGCTGACGTCGCGGATCTGCGAAAAAGGTATAAGCTTCGCTATATCCCTGCACAGCAGGAATATCTTCGCAGCTGCCATCCAAAAGAAATGGCAGACGTCGTTATCGACAACAACGACCTATCCAGACCATTCATTAGCCATACAGGGTTATGATTTACGTCGATGTATCCGCCGCTGTACATGGCCGTGCTGGGCTTGGTCGATACGCCGAGAGCCTTGCCCAATCCCTTGCTGATATAGCGCCCGATCGCTTTGCCCTGTTCTACAACGGAGGTCGAGATGGGCGCGTTCCGGATAGCCTTCACTCTCTTCCCAGCAAGAGTGTTGCTCTCGGCTACAAACCATGGCGAATGCTCCTTTACCTGGCTAACCTGAGCCGGTTCTCATTCGAGTCATTAATACCTGAAGCCGAACTCTATCACAGTACAGAGCACTTACTGATGCCCGTGCGTCACATCCCTACTGTGCTCACTGTGCACGATCTAGTATTCAAGCGCTATCCGAATTATCACAAGCGATTGAATTACTGGTTTCTGAATCTAGCCATGCCTCTTTTTTGCCGGCGAGCATCGGCTATCATCGCTATATCGGAGGCCACAAAGCAGGATATTGTCCATTATTACGGAGTCGATCCGGCTAAGATCCGCGTCGTATATGAATCGGCCGCGCGACATTTCATACCGCCTTCTTCGGCCGATATTGCCCGGGTGCGACACAAATACGACCTACCAGATCAATTTTTACTACATCTCAGCACAGTGGAACCACGAAAGAACCTGGATAGGCTTGTAGATGCCTTGCTGGTTCTTAGAGAGGATTTTCCAGATTTGACCCTGGTTCTTGTCGGAGGGAGGGGATGGCTTTGCGATGATTTTTTCAAGCGGATCGAATCAGATCGTCTCTCGGGTCTTGTTAAGCCACTGGGATGGTTGCCTGATGACGACCTGTCAGCCGTTATTGGTGCCGCTGCTCTTGCCGTACAACCAAGTCTGTATGAAGGTTTTGGTCTGCCGATATTAGAGCATATGGCATGTGGGCAGGTCGTCGCCGCCAGTGATCGTAGCAGCCATCCCGAAGTTGGTGGTGATGCCGCTGCCTATTTCAACCCGGAAGAGGTAGAGCAGATGGTACATGTAATCCGGCGGCTACTCCTCAATCAGGATGAATACCAGCAGCGCAGAGAACAAAGTCTTGTTCAGGCGATGAAGTTTAGTTGGCACAAAACGGCAGTCGAAACCATCGAGGTATATGACCAGCTAATTGACAGGAAAGACCACGAGGGACGCATTGAATCTGCTTTCTAAGGCGCGTCACTGGCTGGCAGCCTACTGGCCCATCTTTGTATTGTTGTTGATTCCTGTCGTTTATCTCTTGACGATGGCTAGAAGTCTCGTACTAGGGGATCCAACCGAATATACATTCGTATCCAATATTCTGGGCATCGCCCACCCACCAGGTTATGCTTTCTATACGCTGGTGGGCAAGTTATTCCAGACCGCAATCCCATTTGGCGAAATCCCCTGGCGGATGCATCTGACCTCGGTGTTCGCCGCCACTCTCTCATCCCTTTTTGTTTATGGAACAGTATTGGCTATTTCCGGTTCTGTACCGGCTATTTCCGGTCGTTTCTCTGGATTAGACAAGGTCATAGCATTGTTTTCAGCCTTGTCAGTCGGCACGGCTGTGAACCTATGGCAGCACGCCATCCATGCCAATCCACACATTGTCACTGCTACTTTTCTCGCCGCCAATCTCTTCTTTCTAACCAAGTGGTGGGCCGGTCAGCGGGACCAGATGTCGCCTACCAGCACCGACCGGTGGCTATATGCCTTCTGCTTATCGGCGGGGCTGGGCGTTACGCATCACCCGCTTACGGTAATTAGCTTTCTCGCA
>JAUVOB010000410.1 GCA_030599405.1 Chloroflexota bacterium
AACTCGCCCAGGTTGTGGATATTGATTACCCGGCAGACCATAGCCGCTCAACCGATATTCTTACGCACCCCGTATTTCATCGCTACCATTCCGAGACAGAGATGTTGCGTTATATCCACCGCCTACAGGCCCGAGACCTCTCGCTAACACATTCGATGATTCCGCTTGGATCTTGCACGATGAAATTGAACGCGACGACCGAGATGTACCCGATTACCTGGCCAGGTTTTGCGCAAGTGCATCCATTCGCCCCTTTAGACCAAACTGTGGGTTATCAAAAACTCCTCAAGCGCCTAGAATCCTGGCTAGCTGAAATCACTGGTTTCGCGGCCACTTCGCTGCAACCTAATGCCGGGTCGCAAGGAGAATTCACTGGTTTATTGGTCATCCGTGCTTACCATAATAGCCGGGGCGATCAGCATCGTAATATATGCTTAATCCCAGGATCAGCCCATGGGACGAATCCAGCCAGCGCAGTTTTGTCAGGTCTAAAGGTCGTAGTCATCCGAACGGATGAAAATGGAAACATCGATATTGCTGACCTGCGCGACAAGGCAGAAAAGCATGGCGATAACTTGGCAGCGTTGATGGTTACCTATCCATCTACTCATGGTGTCTTCGAAGAAGCAATCTGTGAAATCGGAGAAATCGTCCACCAATACGGAGGTCAGGTATACCTGGATGGCGCTAATTTAAATGCCTTGGTTGGAATCGCCAGACCCGGTGATTTTGGCGCAGATGTATGTCATCTCAATCTGCACAAGACTTTTTGCATACCTCATGGCGGTGGCGGTCCCGGGATGGGGCCGATATGTGTAGCCCAACATTTGACACCCTTCCTGCCCGGTCATCGCGTCGTACCTAATGTTGGCGGCGATCAAGCTACCGGAGCGGTTTCGTCGGCTCCTTGGGGGAGTCCTAGTATTTTGCCAATCTCATACGCCTATATCGCTATGATGGGAGAGGCCGGATTGACCAAAGCGACTCAAATAGCAATCCTGAACGCCAACTACGTGGCATCCCGGTTGGATCCTTACTTCCCGGTCCTATACAAGGGGGTAAACGGACGGGTGGCACATGAGTGCATTATTGATGTGCGTCCATTTAAAGATTCCGCGGGGATCATAGTAGATGACGTCGCCAAACGATTGATGGATTACGGATTTCATGCACCGACGATGTCCTTCCCGGTTCCCGGAACCTTAATGATCGAACCAACCGAGAGTGAGTCCCTCGAGGAGCTCGATCGCTTCTGTAACGCCCTGATCGCCATCCGGCAAGAAATCCAGAATGTGATTGACGGTGAGATGGATTCGGAGAACAATCCTCTCAAGGGAGCGCCCCATACGGCCAAAATGATAGCCGGCGACGAGTGGGATAGACCGTATTCTCGCCGACAGGCCGCCTTCCCCGCCTCTTGGGTTGAAGAGAGCAAGTTCTGGCCCGCCGTTGCTCGCATTGATAATGTCTACGGAGACAGAAACCTGTTTTGCGTATGCGTTCCCATTGATGAGTATGAAGAGGCGTAAAGCCTACTCTCTGACTCATCTTGGTTAACGAAGAACATGCTGCCAGGCCTCAAAGAGTTCAGTGGCCAGGCAGTTTTCTTCCACCCCAGTGAATTCATACCTATGCATCTTCTGGACAATTAGGCTTTAGGCAGCCGACACGAAACGTGCTCAGCCCAATACGATGAGAAATATAGCTAGGAGTATCCGGCTTCTACATTCCTCGATTTTTCTCAAGCGTTTCTTCGAGCATTAGTCGAACCACGTCAAGCGGTAGTTTTTCAAGTTTCGTAAAGCGGATACAACTTTTGCCGACGTTCAAATGAGATAAGTCGTCCGCGTGGGCGGCAACAACCTCTGTGTTCATGTAAAGGCTCATGTACTGCTTCTGAGAGGCGACGGCGGCGAGAAAATCCCCCGCAGCATCATATGTCGGCATTCCGTAGCGCATCGATTCCTCGGCCACTGGAACTGTCTCGAGGATGACGGATCGTATCATGGTAACGGCTTCCCTTCGGCTTTCTGGCACGATTTCGAGATATCCGTCAACAGAAGTCGGTTTGTCACTCACACTGGTTCCTCATCACTGCACAGATTCGATTCAGATACCTACTGTTCCGCCCAACAAACATTGATGGTAGATAATCGGAGCGGAACACTTAAACGAAAGCAATTGACCAACGCTTTATTCATCAAAAGAAGTTCGCTTCAATACTAGCTCCGGACCATGCACAATGAAATCTGCCCTTTGAATCGATGCCATTTCGATTTGCAATCGCAACCTCTCCCGTTCATCTTTGGTGGTCAACTCAACCATGCGCAAGGCATTCTCCCAGACCTCACCTCTCCATTGCCTAATCACATGTGATGTTAACAGTTCATCAACAGGACCGAGAAGCTTGTCGATAATATCCAGCCTCGGACC
>JAUVOB010000260.1 GCA_030599405.1 Chloroflexota bacterium
GAAAATGAGGAGCGCCAACGAGGCAATTATTGCTAGGACAACCATATCAGCCTTCTATGGCAAATGACCCCACCCCAATAGTCACTGGATGAAGAGTGCTAATGCTGCCTTGAAGACCTGACCAGACCGATTCGCAGAAATATTCAACCCAGCAGATTCCTCTCCGAGGACTCGCGGGCTGTATCTGTATGCAGGTTTGTTGCGGGCTAGAGTCAGGTGGGTCTGGATCTGGCTCTGTCACTGTTTCTGCTCCCCCACCTGCTCGATAACGTTAATCGATATATTTAAGTTACAGTCCGTAGACATCAATCCTCGTGATTCTTCAGCCGTCTCCTGTATTATTTCCAAACGGTCTGGGCGGATTATAGATCAGCCCTCGAGATTGGTCAATCTGCCACTGGTCTCGAGTGAACGTAGATGGTAATAATCTACGGCTATCTTCCAGCGGGAAAGAGGCTCGATTATCCGGCTTCTTGGAATTATGGCTTGTTCTGCCTGAAATCGGTGGGAGGGCTCCCATCCTACTGCATTATCCGCGGAATAGCTGAAGACTAAGTTCCGTTCTCCAGCTTGTTCCACAGTAATAATACCTTACGACGATCAGGCGAATCTATCGACTCCATGCGGGCTTGAGTAAAGGTTTCCAAGATTGCCTGTAACTGAGTTTCAGGCATGTTCACGGCGAATGGTAGCTACCGTACTGGGTTGGCGACAATTCGGTCCAGTGCGGAGTCAATTGCTCTCTTTGTATCTGACTCTAGCCTATACGCACGGAGTTGATCGAGGTATTTGTCTACAGTTCTTGATCTGTGTACCTTCATAGCCCAGGTCCAAGAGTCATTTCCGTAGCCAAAGAAAAACAGATCCCGGTAATCGTCCTTTTTTACTCCTTGGCTTCAAGCCGGCTGTATTCTCCAAAGACAAGTAAAGACGAGTCGTCGCTCAGCGACCAACCTGAGCGCGAACTCAGACCCTGCCCGAGTCGTACCGGGCCCTCTTTGTCGTCTAACGTTCGAGATGTCCCAAATGGATTTAGCGAATCGGAACTTCCATGGCGCCACAGGGCATTCTGCCTGGTTAAGTGCACGGAAATGGAGAGGTATCCGAACCGGTCACCCGCATTCTCATATCGAAATAGCAAATGTTCTGTCTCTAGTTCCAATACCTCCCCTTTACGTCTGACTTTGAACGCGGGAACAGGCTGATGACGAAAAAGAAATAGTTGACTGGCTCTATCCTCAAAAGAATCGGAACGACTGATCTCGATCCGTAGTAGACGGGATGTTATTACCGTTATCCGATGCCCTGCGAACAAGATAACGGCATCTTGGTGGGCAACAGGATCGGAAAACAGGTATAAGTGTGCTGGAATTTCGCTCATTCCTTTACCTTCATGTTCATGAGTATTCCGGCTAGCTTCGATCACCGATTTCCGGAAGTGCCTATTTCTGTGACTCATATTATTTGCTACAATGACCTTATGGTAGAGTCAGATATCGTCGAATCTCAGATTATTGTGGCATTTGTGTCCGATCTGATGGCCTCGATGCGAATCAGGAACAGCGTTGAAAAGCTGGGATTTCAGCTACAGGTCATCGAGGGTGTTACTCAGGAAGGAGTAAATAAGGCGACTAGCATCAATCCGTTGCAGGCAGAGCCCGTAAATGGCCCTGAGGCTGTGCTCTTTGATAAACTGACCCGATGGAGTCCAGCCATGATCATTATTGACTTGGGGGATGACAAGATATCTTGGCGAAATTGGCTTATCAGGTTGAAATCCTCTCCTGCGACGCGACGCCGTCCCGTGGTTTGCTACGGACCGCATGTTCACACTGAAATCCTGGGAGAAGCTGAAAATCTGGCGGCCGATTTCGTCGTTTCGCGATCCAAATTCTTTTCAGATTTGCCGTCCATCATCGCCAAGTATGCACGCAAAAGTGACGCGCGGTTGATAGAAGAGAGTTGTCAACATCTTCTACCTACTACCGCTGAAAAGGGGCTAAGAGCGTTCAATAGGGGTGAGTATTTCGACGCTCACGAGCACCTGGAAGATGCATGGAACGCTGACCGGTCGGCTGGCCGCAATTTTTACCGGGCCCTTATCCAGGTTGCGGTTGCTTATCTGCAGATCGAGCGCTCAAACTACCGTGGAGCATATAAAATGCTTCTTAGGTCCCGCCAGTGGTTCCGGTCGATACCCGATATATGCCATGGGGTCGATATGAAGTCGCTTCATGAAGATGCCGAGGTTGTTTACCAAACACTCTTGAGATTAGGACCAGATAGAATCGCTGAGTTTGATCGCGCCTTGCTATGCCCAGTTCAATATACCAGTCACGAGTGAGGTTGCATATTCCCTGACCGTCTCTTTCATTACGATCACCGAACACAGATACGACTTATTATTAAATTGGCAGGAACGATGAAACGAACCTGGAGCACCTCGACAAAAATCGTTGTGGTGGTGATTTGTTTGGCGCTTATTGGGCTGTTCCTCTTTCGAGCCCAGCCCCTAATCGTACCACTGATTTTCGCTGGACTTCTAGCCTATATACTCAACCTCGTGGCCCGTTTTCTCAAGAATCGGACCAGGCTAGAGCGAAAGGGGGCAGTAAATATCGTCTATTTCGCATTCATTGCCATTATGATAGCCACACCTGGAACGCTTGTTCCCCTGGCTGTTGGTCAGGCAGAAGAGCTTTCGACGGGACTTGACGAAATTACCCAGCAATTTGAGTCGTTGATTGAGACGCCGATCGTCATCTTAGGTCGTTCGATTCATCTTGACGAGTTGTGGGCAGAGTTTACGAGCACCTTTTCAGATTTTGATATTGAGGTAGATAGCGCCATTTCCGTACTTGAGACAACGACGGGTAGTCTGCTCCGGATTGTGATAGTCATTGTCGTCACCTATTACCTTATGGTGGATTGGCAAGGTCTGGAACGCTGGCTGGCTAATCTTCTCCCGGAGACCGGCCGATCTGATTTTCGGCGTTTGATTACCGAGATTGATTCAGTCTGGCGTGCCTATCTCCAGGGTACCCTGGCGCTAATGCTAATCATGGCGATTGTATTCATCATCATCGGCTACGCCATCGGACTACCGGGAGCAGCGGCGATCGGCATTGCTACAGGAATCCTCAGCATGATACCTGAGTTGGGACCCTGGATTGCGGGCGCTCTGGCCGTACTGGTGGCCTTCATTTTGGGCTCGAATCATTTACCGCTTTCCAATTTCTGGTTTGCCGTATTGGTGGCGGCTATCTATTTCGTACTGACCCAAGTTAAAGGGATTTGGCTCCGACCTCAGGTTATGAGGCGATTTATGCACATGAACACGGGGCTCGTCTTTCTAGCCATCATCGGGGCAGCCATGCTTGGGGGTATTTTGGCCGCTCTGATCATTTTACCCATAATCGCCTCGATTGGCATCGTAGGTCGATATCTCAGAGCCCGTTTACTCGACCTCGAACCATGGCCCGATGAAGATCAGCCGGTGAACGGCGACGGCGATATTCCTGCTACGATGACGGAAACTAACCAAGCCGAATAAAAGATGAGAGCCGGCCCTAGATGCCCACCCAATCCTCAGGCATTTGAACGACGACAACCACTCCCCGGGCGCAAACCTCATCACCGGCGTATAGC
>JAUVOB010000034.1 GCA_030599405.1 Chloroflexota bacterium
GCCCGACGCACCCTTCGCTTTTACGGATATACACATCCACTACAGGCTTGGGGGAGAGGAACTGAATCAAAAAAAGGTTGAGCGGGCAATCTCCCTATCTCAGGAGCAATACTGCTCAGTCGCAGCGACTCTCCGTGGGGTTTCCAAGGTGACGTACAGTTTTGAGATCGAAAAATAGCGTGGATGGAATCATTCTGCCGAGAGAAAACAATCGAACCCTTGCTTAGTTAGTGGTCATTTGCTGGTTCGGTTGATCTTCAGGAGTTTGCCCAGGCTGCGATGTGACGCTCTCGTTCATTGTGGTACAATCAGCCTTGCTGAGCATCATGGAAACACCAGATTTGAGCCCTTCCTCTGAAGTATTCCAACCTACGCCCGAACAGCTTCGTAGGGATAAGACATTGCGGCGTTTCAATAGCCGTTATGTTTTTTTCCCGATCGCTGTTGCGGCGATATTGGCATTTTCAATTGTGCTCACTATGGTATTGTATGTGCTGGTAGCTGATACCACAGAATATCTGGTTACACTTTCGGCGATTGCCGATTCGATCATCATCCTGATGGTTTTCTCGTCTCTGGTTTTGATCGGATTGTTCCTGATTATAGTGGGCGCAGTGTACTTTCAAGCGAGGAAACAGGGAATTGCGCCGCTGCGTCAAACCCAGCGGTTTTTGTGGCGATTGGACCTACTTACGATTAGGATTCAGCGAAGCGTGAGTGATTTCGTACCCAAATTGGCGAATCCATTTATAAACATTCACGCCCGCTTCGCATATTGGCGAGTTCTTGTACATAAATTGAAGAGACTATTTAGTCGGGGATAACAAATGCCTCAAATAGATGTAAATTGGAAAACCAAGGTACTCATATCGAGCGCTGTAATGGGCGCCGTCGTTGGCCTTGCTACTGGCTATTTACTTAGCCGGACCGTTGACGAAAGTGGAAGCGATAAGCCCGAGATCAACACAATGGACGCCATTAAAGCCGTGGTCGGTGTTATCGGTGTAATGCGAGGCATCGCGGCGCTGGGATCTCGAAAATAGGGATATCGCCCTAAATGGGAACCGTTATTTTGGTGGATGATGACAGGTCGAATACAACCCTTCTCAAAATGCTGCTTGAGATGGATGGATTTCATGTAGTCGCCTGCCCTGGCGAGAGCCAAGCGCTCACGGCGTCTCAAAACGGCGTTGATGCTTTCATCATCGACTGCAATCTGGCTCAGGGTAAAGACGGCGTTGAGCTGCTAAGAGCTATTCGGAATGGTCATACACCCGCTCCTCAAGATTGTCCTGTTATAATGACGTCGGGAGATGACCGGCGCATAGGGGAAGCCGAACTTGCCGGAGCAACGAAATTTCTTCTAAAACCATTTTCCCCAAGTTCTCTGTCCGAGTTACTTAATTCAATGCTAGTTTAGTGTCATTCTGGACATTAAGCCCGGCGGTATATTTATTATTTCTTACTTTCACAGTTCTACAAGAAGCAACTCGGATAAAATTATCCGTCGCTTTTTGCAGGGAGATACGATTTGGCAAAGAGTGGCAGACATCGATCATCGCAGACAAAACCCGCGCGACAGTGGCGCCGCATAGATCTTCACCTTCACACACCCGCTTCAAGCGATTACCAAGAACCAAACATCACTTACTTGGACCTCTTACGCCAGGCTGAGGTGCGTGGTCTTGATGTAATAGCCTTCACCGACCACAACACCGTTGCGGGGTATGCAGCCATGCGCCGGGAAGTAGAGCAGCTCGAGTTGTTGGAAACGCTTGGGCGGCTGAAGGCCGATGAAAAACGGCGATTAGAGGCCTATCACCAATTATTCGAAAAGGTGCTGGTGCTGCCAGCGTTCGAGTTCACCGCTTCATTTGGTTTCCACATTTTAGGCATATTCCCGAAGGAAACGCCGGTCACTTTCCTTGAGCACCTGTTATTAACCTTAGGCATCCCTCTTTCAAAATTGCAGGATGGGAGTTCGACGGTTGGCGCTACAAGCGATGTGCTAACCGTTTACCGGCTGATTAACGAGAGTGGCGGATTAGTCATCGCTGCCCATGCCAACTCCGGAAACGGCGTAATTATGCGTGGATTGGATTTTGGCGGGCAAACGAGGATTGCCTACACTCAGGATCCCTATCTTCATTGCTTGGAGGTTACTGACCTCGAAAAACGCGGTCGCTATACAACCAGGCGATTCTTCGATGGTTCTCGTCCTGAGTATCCGAGGTCGATGCGTTGCATACAGGGATCAGATGCCCATCGCCTGGTGCGCGAATCATCCGCTTCAAAAAATCTTGGGGTAGGCGATCGCATCACAGAGGTCTTGTTGGAGGATGTCTCTTTTGAGGCGCTTTTCAACGTACTTCGAGGAAGCGATTTCTCACTAACCCGACCATATAGGGGTCCTGCAAAAGCCATTGATTTCGTAATCGTTGCGCGAGAAGAAGGGCCATCACTGGTCCAATCCTTCCATAGGAGTATGGCCCAGCGTGGTGGCTATTTCAACCGGATTCTCGAGGATATTTGTGCCATGGCTAACACCAACGGTGGAACGGTGTACATTGGATTAGACCCAGATCCGAAGGAACCGATCGTAGGTGTAAGGGAAACTGCCAAGGCTATACAGATGATTAAGTCTGCGGTTAACAAACGACTCACTCCTGAGCCGGAAGTAACGGTTGACAGTCTGGTCACCCAAGGAAAGACGATTGTGCGACTCATCGTTCGTCCGGGTAATGAGCTACCGTATGCTATCGACGACAATCGCTTCTATATCAGATCTGAGGCAGAGACCACAATTGCCGTTCGCGACGAGATTGTGCGGCTCGTGGAGCGTGCTTTCGCAGACAGTTATTCTATCCAAGACGACCGCCCTCCTCTTCCGGAACCGACACCTCTGATCGCAGCAACTGAACCAGTCGATAAGGAAAAGAAATCCAAGAAGGCCGCGGCACGTGCACCTATTGCCCCAAGTACGGGGGTTGAGATCGTCGCCAGCGAGAAGAGGGATGGTGTTACATACCATACTGTAAGAGATCTTCGCAATGGAAATCTCATCAAGAATGTAACCCGCTCTTCTTCTAGAAAGCTGTGGCACTATGCGATTTTGCAGGTCGAAAAAGGTCCACCTTCGTCGTCAAAAATCAAATGGCAAGGAAACATCGCTGTTTTAGACAGACGAACCAAGGATAACTATGTCTGGTATGACTTGGCGATGAAGGACGCTAAAGGCATTCACCTGTATTACGGCGTCACCGATAGCGGGCTAAACGACGAGTGGTTGGAACTCGTTAACAAATAGGCAATCCCCCATTCCTAAATCTATGGCAGTGAACGTGGCAGTGCTGACAGTGAGCGATCGCTCGAAAGACGGCATTTACGAAGACAAAAGTGGCCCGTTTCTGGTTGACATCATCCGGCGGAAGACCGAATGGAACGTAAGTGACGTAGCTATAGTGAAGGATGAGATAGAAGATATTAAAGCAATCCTTGTAAATTGGTGTGCTGAAGCCTTTAATTTGATTCTGACTACTGGAGGCACTGGCTTCGGATTGAGAGACCGGACGCCTGAGGCTACGCGGATGGTGATAGAAAAGGATGCACCTGGTATATCCGAGACGCTTCGATCGGAAAGTTTGAAGATAACACCCTACGCGATGTTATCCCGAGGAGTCTCCGGGATCGTAGGAACTACGCTCATTATCAACTTGCCTGGAAATCCAAAAGCCGTTGGGGAGAGTATGGAAATTCTTCTGCCTGTCCTGCCCCATGCCCTTGAGCTACTGGCGGGTACAAATAATGCGCACCATGATGTCTGATCCTCATGGGGCAATCAACAGCAACTCTAGAATTAAAAAAAGGCCGGGATAAGCCAGTTCGTAATAGGCACCCCTGGATCTTCTCGGGAGCTATTGCGACCATTGCCGGGGGTTCTCCTGAACCGGGAGATGTCGTCGATATTTGTGATTCTAAGAGGCGCTGGCTGGCAAGGGGTTATTACAATCCCAGATCCCAGATCGTAGCCAGGATAATAACCTGGCAGCAAAGTGAAGAGATAAATTCCGATTTCTGGAATAACCGCATCAGGCAAGCAATAGACAATCGAATATCCCTCGGTTTTGAGCCGGCAACAACCGCCTACCGCCTGATCAATGCAGAGTCGGATGGCTTGCCTGGATTAATTGTCGACCGATATGACGAATTCCTTGTTCTCCAATTCCTCACCCTCGGGACGGATAGGCGACGAGAGCTGCTTACCAACGCGTTGGTCATGAACGCTGAACCTGCTGGAATTGTAGAGCGATCAGATGCGAAAATACGAAAACGAGAAGGCTTATCCCTGGTTTCAGAGCTTCGCTATGGAGCGAGTCCCCCCGCGGGACTGACGATTCTAGAAAACCGTATGAAGTTTGATGTTGATTTGTTTAAGGGCCAGAAAACCGGGCTTTATCTTGACCAGCGTGATAATCGTAAGGCGGTCTGCGGAAGAATATTTGTAGAGGCCCGTGAGGTACTGAATGTCTTCTCCTATACTGGGGGATTTTCGGTTTACGCGGCACACAATGGGGCGACTTCAATTACGAATATAGATGTGTCGGCTGACGCTCTTGAAGGGGCGAAAAGAAATATGGGTCTAAACGGTTTTGATCGCCCGCAAGACGAGTATATAACGGGGAATGCGTTTGAGATACTTCGACGCTACCGTGATTCGGGAAGGCAATTTGATGTGGTTATTCTTGATCCACCCAAATTTGCTCACCAGCGCAGTGACATCAATGCCGCATGCCGTGGGTACAAAGATCTTAACTGGCTCGCGTTAAGAATCCTCCGACCAGGTGGTTTGTTAGCAACTTTCTCCTGCTCGGGACTAATAAGCGCCGATCTTTTTCAGAAAGTGGTCTTCGGTGCGGCGATTGATGCTCGTCGCCAGGTCCAGATCATGAAGCACCTCGGTCATTCACCCGATCATCCTGTATCGATAACGTTTCCCGAATCGGCCTATCTGAAGGGATTCTTGTGCCGTGTTCACTGATTGAGACACAATGGCTACCTGACCAGAAGTTGAGTTTGCCCATTCACCCTCTTACCACTATACTGCCCGCCGCCAATGAGACTTAAGCGCCTTTCTCTACACGGATACAAGACCTTCGCCACCAAGACCGATTTCGAGTTTGGTCAAGGCATTACGGCGATCGTTGGTCCAAATGGTTGTGGTAAGAGCAATATTGCGGACGCGATTCGCTGGGTACTTGGCGAACAGAGTTACAGCACATTACGCGGCCGTCGAACGACCGACATGATTTTCGCTGGCAGCCGGTCACGAACCCGGGCAGGAATGGCCCAGGCTGTCCTCACCCTTGACAATCAGGAAGGTTGGCTTGCCTTAGACTATGCCGAGATCGAAGTCGGCCGTCGCGCGTACCGTTCCGGCGAAAATGAATACATTCTCAACCAACAGAAGGTTCGGCTTCGCGACGTGAACGAATTGCTGGCTAACAGCGGACTAGGAGCTAGAACCTACACAATTATTGGGCAAGGGCTTGTCGATCAGGCATTGTCTCTTCGCGCTGACGAGAGAAGAGCTCTATTCGAAGAAGCAGCGGGTATTTCCCACTACAAGCTAAAGCGAGCCGAGACAATCCGTCACCTGGATGAGACGAAACGCAACCTTGAGCGTGTCTATGACATTATCGCAGAAATTGAGCCTAGATTACGAAGCCTAAAGAGACAAGCGAATAGAGCTAAGAACTACGAGCATGTGGCTGCCGATCTGCATTATCATCTGCGGATTTGGTTCGGTTTCCATTGGGAACGGACCCGAAAAGAGCTCCGCGCTACACGAGAGGAGAGCAGTGTTGCCCAGGATACCTGGGATATGGGACGGAAATCACAGCTTGCCCTGCAAAAAGAAATCGACGATTTACGGCGTGAGATAAGCGGACTCGTGCGAACTATCCAAGACAAGGAAGATGACAGAGAGACACTTCGTTCAAAACTGGAAGTGGCAAATCGCGATGCTGCGATATTGGCAGAAAGGCTGAACTTCACAAAAAAGAGGCTGTCTGAAATCGAGGAAGACATTCCACGGCTAGATAGGCAGAAATCTCTTGCACAAGAGGAACTCAACAAGGCTATTCTCGAATTCGAAAGTGCTAGTAAACACCTCGACATCGAGATCAACTCCCTCTTCCACTTTGAGGAACGTGTACGCGTCCAAGAGTCGGTGATTGATAAATGGGAGCTGACCTTATCAGATCTTGATCGTAATCGTTCCGATAACCAAGCCCAGATAAACCAGGCCTCGGGCTCTCTAGAGCAATTGCGCGAGAGACTGGTTGCGAGGCAAAATGAACTAGTGGACCCGGAGGAAATACAAAGAATCGAGGACGATGTTCAAAAGAGACGGACCACAGTTGGAGGATTAGAGGAGTCAATCGAGGTCGAAAAAGTCAAGCTGACTAATACCGAGCAAGAGCTCGAAAAGATCTCAAGACAAATTCTAGAGGCACGTGACCACCAAGAAACGACTGCCCAAGATAATAGGCGACTCGAATTAGATCGCGCAAAGCTAGAAACTCAGCGCCAGATCCTCGAAGCTGTTGATGGATCATCAGATTTTGATATGTCGAAATTCTCATCCTTTGTCGGCTATCTTGACGAGTTAATAACTACTCCACCTGAGTACGAAATTGCCATTAGGAATGCGCTTTCCGAGAAACTCAGGGCCCTGGTTATCACTAGTGTAACCGAGCTATGGGGTCTTGCGAAGATGGCGCCAGCCAATAGCTTCATTGCCGACCTTCAATCGGTTTCACCACACCCAAGGATCACAACTCCGGACAATCCAGCTGTAATCGGATGGGCTAATGAGTATGTCAAGGCAGAGAAGTCTGCTTCTAACATTGTAGACCTACTGCTTGGACGCGTTCTGTTGATTGCCGCGGAGCCTACAGAAGCTTTCACCCTTGCCCGAGAATTACCTCCTGGGAGTTCTACCGTGACCTTGGATGGTCTCGTTGTGCACGCTGGTGGACTCTTGAAAACTCCTGCAGCACAGGATAGTGAGCGGATAGAGCGCCGTGAGGAACTTGAGAGGATCAGGACTGAGATTGGTAAGAATGAAGACCTGCGATTGCGATCCATGCAGAAAGTAGAAGAAGTGCAACGCGAGATCGTCGAACTTCAGAAAACTAATGATAACATCGCAAGGGATCTCCGACTTCAGAGAGAGAGCACGAACGTTTCTGAGCGCAAGTTATTTGAGTCGAGACATGCTCTGGAATCGATCGAAGTTGAATTTCAGGCAACTTCCAACCGCCAGGAAACCATAGCCAATGAGATGCACTCGCTTAATAACCGGATTCTTGAAACCGAGGAACTGATAAACAAATACTCGATTGCCAGTACCAAGGTTGAAAGCTCGATTGAACAGGCCAATTTGGAACTGAAGGAGCTACCTGCTGCTGAAATTGCAGATGAAAGGCGCCATCTTGAACAAGCAGTCGAGGCGGCAAAGACAATAGTCGCCGGTCGACAGGCAGTGGTTGACAGCCGGCGCGCAACCCTGCTTCAGATAGATGAGCAACTTGACCGAATCGGCGAGCGGATAAATGACCTCCGGTCAAGAGAAGTTGATATGCAACTTGAGGAGCGTGCAGCTATTGCCAGACGTCTTGAGGCAGAGATGGATGACCTGAAGACAAGCCTGTCGCCGACACAAAGCTCGCTTCGAGAGAAACAAGATAACCTCTCGACTTTTGAGAAGAATCTCAGCGACCAACTTATCCAAAACCAGGATGCTGAGAACCAGTATCTACAGGCCAGACTGGCACTGAACCAGGCGGAGAATCGTATTGATGGCCTCCGTGAGCGGATATCAACCGATCTTGGCTTAGTAGATTTACCGTTTGACGACGACGAGATAGCCCAATCACCTCTTCCTATGACCGATGTCGTGGAGCGCCTGCCGGCTGTTGACGAATTGCCTGAGGACATCGAACGGACGATTCAACGGTTTCGAGGTCAGTTGCATCGAATGGGAGGAATTAACCCAGAAGCCCCGGTCGAGTATGAGGATACCAGACAGCGGCACGAATTCCTGCAAAAGCAAGTAGTGGACTTGAACACTACCATTGAGCAGTTACAAGAGGTGATTGTTGAATTAGACGAGCTTACCTCGAGAGCTTTTGTTGAAACAGTCCAGCGGGTCGATGAGAACTTTGGTGAGGTGTTCCGCCGACTATTCGGAGGTGGAACCGGCAGACTAGTACTCACCGATCCTGAGCAGTTAACAACGACTGGTGTTGATATCGTAGCCAGATTGCCTAATCGACGGGAGCAGGCCCTTGGCTTATTGTCAGGGGGAGAAAGATCGTTGACTGCGACTGCCTTGATCTTCTCATTGCTAAAGGTTTCGCCGACACCTTTCTGTGTCTTGGATGAAGTGGATGCTATGCTTGACGAGGCAAATGTAAATCGTTTTCGAGAGATGCTCAAAGAGTTGAGTCAAGACACCCAATTTATCATCATCACTCATAACCGGGGAACGGTACAGGTCGCTGAGAGTGTCTACGGTGTTAGCATGGGTGCCGATAGCGCCAGCCAGGTTATCTCCATTAAACCCGAGGAATACGTAGCGGTGGCGGGCATCAGCTGATTGATCGGGAGCTATTTATGCCCGGGAGCTAGACAAATGATAAAAAACGCCGGGCCGATTGAACTCGACCC
>JAUVOB010000171.1 GCA_030599405.1 Chloroflexota bacterium
TCGTCATTATCGCCTTGGTAAGGTTTTTCAAGTTAGATCTGTATCAAGCGGAGCTCGTTACGTGGACGGCGCACACATCCGGAACAGCTCTGGTGGCCGTTTTACCGCTCACCGATGCGCGAAAAAAGGTGGGTCGCGCCCATTTCGCCGCCAGCCTTGAGGGTTATCCCCTAACGTTTTCGATCGAGCCGGAATGAAGTCCGAGCAGGTTACCGGCATCGTTCATGTGCACGAGGCGGGATAATTCGCCGCACAGATCGTTTAAAATCACCTTCCGTTGACATTACTCGTTACATCGCAACCATATGGAGAAAGAAATGACCATCAGTAAGAAAGGCGCCGGCCCCCTCGGCAAAAGCATGATCGAACGAGACATTTCGAGCCTGTCTCCATCCTACGCAAGAGAATACGCTCTCGTAGTTGATAAGGCTCAGGGATCCGAGATATGGGATGTAGATGGCAAGCGGTTTATCGATTTTATGGCCGGAGTGGCCGTCGTAAATGTGGGACACAGACACCCTTACGTGGTTGAAAAGGTCCAGGAACAGATCGATAAATTTTGGCATATTTGCTTGGCGGATTTCTACTACCCACAAGCGATCGCCCTTGCAGAAAAGCTTCAGGAAATCGCACCAATGGAGGATACCCTAGTCTATTTCGGTAATTCGGGTACGGAGGCCGTGGAGGCTGCACTGAAATTGGCCATGTACAAGACCGGCCGGTCCAAGTTCATTGGATTTCTTGGCTCGTTTCACGGCCGTACTCTTGGTTCTCTTTCCTTCACCTCCAGCAAAGCGGTCCAGCGGGCGCACTACCAAGAAGGGGTCAAGGTATTCCATGTTCCGTTCCCAGATCCATATCGACCTTTGTTGAACGTCGCTGATGGGAAGGATGGTGGCGATGCTGTAATCGACTACATTGAAGAAGAGCTTTTCCGGACGGTTACTTCCCCTGATGACATAGCTGGCGTTCTTGTCGAGCCCATCCAAGGAGAAGGCGGCTACGTCATTCCGGAAGCAAGCTTCTTCCCACGCTTGAGAGAATTATGTGACAGGCATGGTATCCTGTTGATTACCGATGAGATACAGAGCGGTGCCGGCCGGACTGGAAAGTGGTGGGCGACTGATCACGAAGGAATAAAACCGGATATCATTTGCTTCGCCAAGGGAATAGGCAGCGGGATGCCGATCGGTGGAATCATCGCCAAGCGCGAGCTGATGTCATGGGGACCAGGTTCACACGGCAGCACCTACGGCGGAAATCCGATTACAGCCGTATCCGCCTTGGCGACCATTGAAGTCATTGAGAACGAAGGCATTTTGGACCAGGCTGCGGAAACCGGGGAGTACATCACGGATGCTTTGACCGAGATCCAAAGCAGGCACCGCTCTATTGGCGATGTTCGCGGCCGAGGTCTGATGGTCGGGATCGAGTTTGTGAAAGACAGGGGTACCAAAAAGCGAGACCCCGAGATTCGAGATCGAGTCATCCAGTTGGCTTTTGAATCGGGCCTCCTACTGATTCCCTGCGGACCCAACTCCATACGCATGACGCCACCGCTAAACATATCTCGGCAGCTAGTGGACGAAGGACTGTTGAAATTCGAGGAAGCCCTAACGGTTTCTGAGCGATAGGTTTGGGATAAAGAGCGATTCAATATGGTTACTGACGTCGGGCAGAGAATAAAGATCCTCAAGGACAGGATAAGGTATGGCGTCCTACCTGCGATGGCGACGCCCCTAACTGAGGATGGTCAGAGTATCAACGAGAGTGGGATCAAGGCACTTGTCGACTTCCTGGTTGATGCCGGCGTAAAGGGTTTGTTCATTGGCGGGACAACTGGCGAGGGTATTCTGCTCTCAGGAGAAGAACGAATCAAGTTACACGAGAGTGCAGTGGATGCTATAGGAGGTCGCATTCCCGCATTGATACATGTTGGCGCAAACACCTCGTCGCAATCGTTACGACTGGTACAACACGCTCGTGATATTGACGCCGATGCAATCGTCGCAGTGACTCCCTTCTTCTATCCGATTCACGACGAGGCATTGCTCGCCTATTACCAAACTTTGGCGGACGCTGCACCAGATATTCCACTATTTGCCTATGACATCCCCCAGATGGCCATCAATAGGATTGCTCCAAATATGATTCCAAGGCTGGTCGAAATGATGCCGTCCTTCGCGGGACTAAAGAGCAGCAGAGCGGACGCCCAGATAATTCGTCGTCTTGTCGACGTGGCCTCGGGCAAGACTATCGTTCTGGCTGGAAACGAGCGAATCGCTCTGGGCTCGTTGGCGTTAGGGGTCGACGGCCTGATAAGCGGTCTGTCTACCGCTGTACCAGAGCCATTTGTGTCGATGGTGCACTCCTTCGTCGCCGGTGATATAGATCAAGCAAGGCTGGAGCAAAAGAGGATTAACCGAATCATAGACCTGATTCCAGCAGGCGCTCGAATAGGGGCCATTAAGACAATACTTGCGGAAAGGGGCATCGCCGCCGGTCGCGCGATTCCTCCTCGACCGATGCCTGGTGAAGGGTGGTCTGCCTGGTCTCGGATCAGTCGCGAGCTGGCAGCAGAGTAGAGAAAATCTCGACCAAGCCAAAAGTAATTTCAACTTGACGGATAATCGTTCTGGACTAACAATACTGTTACCTTGATGACAGGAATGTAATGAGTAGTCAGAAAAGAACAGTCGCTAACCTAAGCATTAACGAAGATCGTCCTACCGATCTATCTTTTGACCACTTATATACTTGGGTGATCTGGCAGTTCCCAAGAAAAAGAGGCAAATGGCTCTGTGGCGCTATCCGCCCGCCCATCGCCAAACACGGTTGGCTGCCCGCGTTGATAAAACCGGGCGAAAATATCGTCCAAGTCCATGGTTATGCTGACCGGAATTTCGATACACCGGATGAGGCGCTTGAATGGTTGATATCCACTAAGGTCGGATAAATCTCTCAGGCAGGCCGTTTGATGCTGTGGGAGCCAAGTCTGCGCACGAAACCGGCGGGCATTAGTTTGTTACATATAGCCGCGACCAAATCTTCCCAGGCTCTATTCGCTTCACTTCGACGAGCCCGTTGATAAAATGATTTCGACAGGTAGTACAGAAAATTGTGAAATCTAATGAGTAGGATAATCAATCTCAATAGTCCGGCCAAGATTCGGAATCGCAACCAGCGAACTATAGCTGAAATACTGCGGCGGATGTCGACAAAGCCCGATTTCGATGATGAATCGAAAGACATGTCGGCCACCCTGGTATATCTTCTTCGGGAGATCTATTCGGGAGTATTTGTTTCGGTTGAAGCATGGGAAAAGCGAGGCTACTGGATGAAAGCAGATCGCTTCATCCGGGAATGGCAGTGGACTATTGATACTGCTACCAATTTAGAAGATGTCATTAGGAACGATGCCTGGGATTTGCTGCCGCGATTGCTCGGTGAAATGTATCCACATACTGCAGGAATTGAGCTAAAAAAAATGACGAGGCCGCCTTCGACCTGGGAAGGCGCCTACCGCAGATTGATGGATGAGCCACCAAGTGAATCTCCTTGGTAAGTGGTGGCCTAAGTTCTTAATATCACTATTGACGGCTCTCATTTCGGTTTCCTGTTCAGGTGACTCAATTCTTCCTACAGCAACAGCACCGGTCGTGCAGGAACCCTTTGTGGCGAATACCCCTATTCCGACTCTGCCGCCCACCAACACGCCGCTAAAGAGCGAAACGGTTACGATAGGGTCCAGCCCAACATCGACTTCACCCCCAACATTGACACCGACCTTGACTCCCCAAGCAACCCAGTTGCCACAATCAGCGTCGTGTGATACTCCCGGTCGCGTAGTGATTGACCGGTTCCTAAGCGATATAAATGGCCCAGAACGAGCGTACCGGGTTTACCTACCACCTTGCTATGGAGAAGATGGTCGTACGTATCCCACATTGTTTCTGTTCCATGGCGGCGCACATTCCGACGATCACTGGGATAATTTAGGCATAGATGAAGCAGCCGATGATTTGATTGCAGCAGGCCTAATCCCGCCGCTACTCATTGTGATGCCCGATGGCGGTGAGTTGGCAAACAATTCCTCAGGGGGACCTAATTCCTTTGAAGGTTTGTTTGTTAACGAACTATTACCGTTTGTTGAGTCTAATTATTGCGCCTGGTCCGAACCAGCTGGACGGGCCATTGGGGGAATATCACGGGGTGGTTATTGGGCTCTCGAAATCGCCTTTCGCCAACCGGATCAGTTCGGTAGCGTTGGTGGACACAGCGCAGCGTTGGTGGACACAGACGCAGGTCCCGACATAAATCCGCAAGAAACTGGGCTAACTAATTATCTTGGTGAATTGCGGATCTACCTCGATATTGGCGACCGAGATTGGCTAATAAATGAAGTTCTTAAACTACACGATGATATGAGCCTAGGAGGCATTCCTCACACATGGGTTCTAAATGAAGGACAACACGCTGAAGATTATTGGAGCGAGCATTTGCACGAATACCTTGAATGGTATGCGCAGCCATGGCCAACTGAAAGAGACCTCTATCCAGCATGCGTCCTAGATGCCATGGGTCCGGATCAAGAATGACCAGGCTCTGAGGGGCAGTGTTTGAGAGTCGCTTTCAGTAAAGGACTTGTCTGAATTTACCCTTCCAGTCTACCTGGTTCCCCGCCGGAAACTCAACCACATCAGGAAAAGAAACACAAAAGCAGCCAGGATCGTAAGTATGACTACCTTTGCTAGTCCAGTGGCAAATATGGCTACCAGCCCAAAAGCTAGGCTCAACGCATAGTAGCCGACGACGATCGTCCTGGTAGGTACTTTCTCGTCAGCAAGACGAAA
>JAUVOB010000190.1 GCA_030599405.1 Chloroflexota bacterium
CTTGGTTCATTCGCTGAAAGATGTGATCGATTTCAACGAAAGGGAGATGGAGAGGGTGATGCCCTTCTTCGGCCAGGAGTGAATGACTGTGGCTGAGGACAAGGGGACCCTCGAGGACCATTCTTATCAGGAAGCATTGAAATTGAGTCGCCTCCTTGCTGGAGGAGAGGGCATTGATGCGGTCATGGCCGAACACAAGCTGGACGCCATCGTAGCCCCTAGCGGAGGACCGGCCTGGACGACCGACTTGGTTAACGGGGATCATCATTCGGGAAGTAGTTCAAGACCGGCGGCCGCCGCGGGTTATCCGAACATCACGGTGCCCGCCGGCTTTATTCACAGCCTGCCGGTAGGCATCTCCTTCTTTGGCGCCGCATTCCAGGAACCGGTCCTCATCAAATTGGCCTATTCCTTTGAACAGGCTTCTCAAATTAGAAGACCGCCCGAATTCCTGCCCACCGTTGACCTAGGAGATTCTAGAAACAGTTAGGGCTTTGGATTATTGAAAGACTGGAGGCCAAGTAGATGAATAGCACAACAGAGCGAATTGATACTTACTTGGATAAAGAGCTTGACAACTACATCAGAGAGACTTCTCGACTTTGCGCCCAGCCAAGCGTCTCGGCCACGGGAGAAGGGATAGATGCTTGCGCAAATCTAGTCGCAGGCATGTTGGAGAGCAGGGGTATTCAGGTTCAGCGTTTTGAGACATCGGGAAATCCCATAATCGTCGGGCGCTTCGAAGGCGCTTCGGATCGAACCCTGCTGCTTTACAACCATTATGATGTTCAGCCTCCTGAACCCCTTGAACTATGGACAACACCCCCGTTTGAACCGGCGATCCGTGATGGATCGTTCTATGCACGGGGAGCCGCGGACGACAAGGGGGAATTTATCTCTCGCCTGGCGGCCTTCGATGCCGTTCGCTTAGCCCATGACGGAGAAATGCCGTGCGGTGTGCTGTTCGTCGTCGAAGGTGAGGAGGAAGTAGGAAGCCCGACTATCGCCCAGTTCGTACGCGATAACAAGGACATCCTCCAATGTCACGGTGGGATATGGGAATTCGGGAGCGTCGACCTCAATGACCATCCTGAACTTACTCTTGGTTATAGAGGTATCCTGACTGTTGAGATAATTGTGGAAACGATGGTTATGGATGCCCACTCCGGTGGCGGCCATATGTTGCCCAGCGCCATATGGCGCTTGATCAGATTGCTCGACGGTCTAAAAGACACAGACGAACGGATTCAGATCGAAGGTTTTTATTCTGGAGCCAGGCCGCCAACGGAACACGATCTAGAATTGCTTGAGGCCTTACCGGACATGGAACCGTGGATCCGGGAGCACCTGGGTGTTAGGGAGTTTGTTCGTGGATTATCTGGCAAGGCGTTAACACGAGCTGTCTTTGACCCGACCTGCAATATCCAGGGTATGGCCAGCGGCTATCTTGGGGAAGGCATGAAGACCATTGTTCCGGCGAAAGCGATGGCAAAGATCGATTTTCGATTGGTGCCAGGGCAGGATCCCGAGGATATTTTCGTTAAACTCAGGGCCCATCTCGACGACCATGGTTATGGTGATGTCGAGGCAACCCCATTGGCCATGATGTGGCCGGCCAAGGTTGACCCAATCGACCCACTGGTAACCTTAACTGTTGAAACGGCCGAGGCCGTCTACGAAAAACAGAGTCTGATCGATCCCTTGATTGGCGGTAGCAGTCCCGTTTACGCGTTTGCCGATCCCCTTGGCGGCATTCCTATTGTTGCTGCGGGGATCAATTATCCAGGCGGGCGTGTGCACGCGCCTGACGAGCATTTTAGAATAGCCGACTTCCTAAAAGGGTCGCGCCATGTCGCCCGTATCCTAGATGGCTTCGCATCAATACCGGATAATAACGGGTAACGATAGGTGCAATTCGCTCGAAGCTGAATGATCTGAACAGGTGCTAGTGTATTAGTTCGGTAATCTGGTACTCAAACCAATATCATGTCGACCATATCGGAAACCATGCAGTCTCTTCCAGGTAGATTCCGGCCGAAGATGGCTGGCAATCTGCGAACTATTATCCAATTCCGTTTGGAAGGACCAGACGGTGGGGAGTGGTTCGTGTCCATTGCGGAAGGCCGATGCGTGGTCTCTGAAGGGGAGGTTGCCGAACCGGATGCCACTATCATCATGGAAGCCGCAGATTTCATTGGCATCAATGAGGGTACAGTGAACGCAGTCGATACTTTCTGGGGTGGTCGGATCACCGTTGAGGGGAATATCGACGCGGTCTTAGCGCTGCCGCCGGTGATGGATTGGAGTTGACAAAGACCAGATTATTACAACAGAATGCAAGGGCGTATCATGGATACCGCTTCATCAGTCGGATGGTTCTTGGGAGTTACGAGATTTCCGAGGCTTATCGTCCTTCAAGGCGGAGAATCGCCTTATCGATGGCGATGATTTCACCGGACTCTGCGATCATGACAACTGTCAGTCAAGAACCGGTTGTTGATCACTACCCAAAGACATTGAATTTTGTGATACTATAAACGTCAGTGACGCTCGCTGTTTGGCTTATTCAATGTTGAATTCCCCGGGGAGGGTATTATGAGCAAGGACGAGTTCGATGGTAAGGACGAGAAGTGGGGCGAAAAGGAGCAAGAAAAACACCAGGAGAAATCAGTTGACGAGAAGTGGACAAGAGATCCCTTGGCGGCCTTGGTTTGGGCGTCTATCCTCATCTGGGCTGGCGCGGTGCTTCTGTTTTCTAGCTTCGGCGCATTTGAAACCCTCTCTGATTTAATCAGAGAGCTGCCGGTCCGAGATTGGTCTATTGGAGGAGGGGAGAGAGGGTACATCGATCTTGGCGCCTGGAACGTCTTCTTTGTCGGGGCGGCCCTTATCCTTTTCTTGGAGGTAGCCGTTCGTCTTTTAGTCCCTGCTTACCGTCGGTCAGTAAGTGGCACGCTTATTCTCGGCTTCGTTTTCTTAGGAATCGGACTCGGCAATTGGACGTGCATTTGGGCCCTTGGATTGATCGCCCTCGGTATCTCGATATTGGTAAGGGGATTTAGAAAGAAGGAAGAATAACCGGCATCGTGCCGGTATCGTCGCCAAACAATTGAGTGAAAAGGAAAGTATTGGGCGGTCTCTTGAGCTAGAGCCGGTTCAAATTAAGGGTTGCCAGTTCGCCCCATGCGTAGTGCAATAGCGTCCACCATTCTTCCCGGCCTATACAGCGGAAATAAGGCGAGCCAAAGGCCAGGATCACATCGCCGATCCGGTAACGGGGCAGAGTCGGTGTGGATACGACGAGATTGCCTCGTTCCCCATAACCCATTTCATGCAGCATCTTGACTCCCGATCTCGTTTCGACCTCGAAGAGGAAAAGATCATAGTTGGGCACCCAGGCTCGTTTCTTATCACGTTGCTGTCCGAATATTCCCTCGGTGGCACCATAGATCTCGCGGATGATCGCACGACCGTAGAGAGCGTGAAGGGTTGGTCGATACCGGGTGTTGATCCCTGCAGTGCTACCTAGGGTCATGATCTGGGGCTTCCAAAGATCCTTGGGATAGCATTTATGTTCCCGGCGGAGGTATCGCGCGAACTCGATCGCCGTCTGGCAAACACCGCCAACCAAGGTCACGTTTTCAGCCCGGCACATCTCCAGGGCCAGCTCAAATCGCCTGGCCCAGTCGCTGAGTTTTATACCCCCACCAAGTTCGTCGATCTCTTTCTGACTCGGGACCGATTTAATCGGGGTGAAGGTGGCTACGTGCCTGGTGTAAATGCCCGAGCTATAGCCATATTCTATGGTGTCGCCATTCATCTCAATGGCGCCGACCACCGAAGGGAAGTTCAGGTTTAAGTTGACGCCATCGAAAAGATCGGTGCGGCCGGTTTGATTTACGTAGTTCATCATCGCCCGGCCCGCGCTGACACGCTGGCGGATATCGGTGGGCGTCATGGGAATGAATTTGGATTCGCCGCTTGTTGTTCCGCGAGTGATAGCCCAGCCGAGTGGCTCTTCCCCAAGTATGGCGTCGATCTCTCCGCGCATTACCCGATCGAGCAGGGGTTTGAACGCTTCATAGCTCCTGGATGGGAAGGCCCTACGGTAATCGTCGATGCCATCGATGTGCGCGGCGCCATGTTGCCGTCCGTCTGCCGTCCGGGCATAATCCGCAAGTAAGCGGTGCAGTACTCTTTCTTGGGCCGTGGCTGGATTAGCCAGAGCATCGTGCCAGGGCTGTAACAAGGCCTTAAGCATACCTGTCGCTCCAGAGGGAGTGATCCTGCTGGTCAATGACTTTCTCCGGAATTATGATCTCGCAACAACTTAATTGCGACTTCAGACCACGCTTGCACTGCTGACATGACATCGATTGCTTAACATTGTATTGGCCCTTCTATTATATATAGAGCGACCTCGTGCCCGCCAAGATGGGCGCCGGCGTCCAAGATATGAGTCACCAGCAAGAATAAGATAGCATGACCAAAGTTACTTACATAGGCCATTCGACACTGTTCATAGAAATGGACGGTCTGCGAATATTGACCGATCCATTACTGAAACGATATGTTGGTCATCTACGGCGCCAGGTGCCGGATCCGGACCCGGTTGTGCAAGATGCCGACGTGGTGCTCATCTC
>JAUVOB010000334.1 GCA_030599405.1 Chloroflexota bacterium
CCCCGGTCTCTGGGAC
Organism: Chloroflexota bacterium; assembly: GCA_030599405.1. GTDB lineage: Bacteria > Chloroflexota > Anaerolineae > Promineifilales > Promineifilaceae > UBA11865. Next base: position 17 of record JAUVOB010000334.1, read on the forward strand.
GATTTATGCGCAAGATGAGCGATGAGATGGGTGAGGAGTTGGGGGGAGAATTCGACGAAGTTGTCGGCCGCCTAGAGAGTGGCGAATCACCCGAATCTATTGAGGAATCCATGCCCGACCTCGGAGCCGGTGACGCCGGTCTTGGTGGGGCAGATGATCTCTTCTAATCACCCCTCGATAGCTTAGGCTTGGTCATAACTAGACCGTCGCCATATCCTTGGCGCCGCCATATCCTTGGCGCCGCCACCCTACAGCCTACTCGCCTAATTTGCGTTCAAACCGGTAATGGAGCGCTTCCCGCAATCCGAGGAAAACTGGAGATTCAGGCTCTAGTTTCCGTAACCCTCTTCATGAAGCCTCTCCTCAACAAGCCGGCGTACATCGTCCTGGACCATATCCGTTGAGCGATTAGCGTCAATAACGACCCACCTATCCGGGTCGGCCGCCACCAGGGTCTGGTATCCTCTTTTCACCCTCTTATAGAAAGCGGTCGCCTGCAGGTCCATGCGATTAATCTCTACCCCGCCGCTTTCTCTACGTGACAATCCTATTATTATGTCAACCTCAAGGAGAAGGGTCAGATCGGGCTTGAGGCCGCCCGTGGCAAATTTCGTTATGTTAACTAGAGCGTCGAGATCTAGTTGCCGGCCATATCCCTGGTAGGCCAGCGTGCTATCGTAATAGCGATCGCTTAGGACGATGCGGTTAGCCGCCAGAGCAGGGCCTATGATCTCTTCCACTAATTGGGCTCTGGATGCGGAATAGAGAAGGACCTCTGCTTCGGCCGTCATGCGCTCGTTTCTGACATCGTGCAGGCATTCACGCACTTGTTCGCCAATATTCGTTCCTCCCGGTTCGCGCGTGGTGACTAAGTCATAGCCTTCCTTCCGGAGATACTCCGCAAGTAGCTCGAATTGAGTTGATTTGCCGCTCCCATCAGAGCCTTCAATTGTTATAAACATGTTGATCGATCTCGCTTAGCGTTAGTGTTTTGGCTTGGTCCAGTAAAATGCCTGTATACCTTGGAAGGAACGGTATCTCATTCCTCGGGAGGCATGTGTTATACGAGTAAGCAGCGGAGTGAAGCGAAGCCCGACCGGCACGACATCTGAAATCCCTCTTGTTGGCTCTTTGCTAGTTCAAAGAGGTGTTGAAAATGCGAACGTGACGGTTCCGGCCCTTTCCGTAGGAATGCGACACAAGATTGGCTTGCCGGGCCATCTGATGCTGGTACCTTCGAATGGCGCTACCAACCGGCTTCAGATCAAAACTTGTTTTTCCTGACTGGACTCTCTGAATCGCAAGCTCGGTATCGACGATCGCTTCTTCAAATGGGTCGGTGGACTTGGTTTCCAGGTTAAACGCCTCGGCTAGAAAGCCCTCCATCTGGATCGTCGTATTAGCCCGAAGCACGTAGATGGGTGTTCGCCGGTTCTCGGCGTCCAGTATGAGCTTACGCTGGCGGCGAAAATGATTCTTCAAGGTTACCAACACATCTGCTTCGCTCAACTTGTCAACCAGGTTGATTGATACACTAAGTTGCTTAGCTGCCTGGCCTAGTCGATTTCTCGCCACACCGTAGGCAAACACATTCAGAGTCTTCCTTCGTTGAGACTCAATGAGTGTAACTCCGGCAGGTTCGAAACGCCTTTGTGAACTGCTTCCCTCCAGACCGGTTTGATTGCGTTGAGGAGTTTGACCGGTCTGGATTCCTCGGCTGTTACGGCTTGAGCCGAATTCAGGCGAGGTTGATTTCCACTCCTCCTCTTGTTCGATAACGATCTGGCCTTCTTCATCGCGATAACGATGTTCGACCCCCAGGGATCTTGCCCTCAAAATGAAATCAACGGCCATCGCTACATTTCTGTGTATAACCAGTCTTTGCCGGTCTTGGATTTCAATCAGGATGTCGAAGGTTGGCGGAGCTCGCCGCTCCAGGACCGTCTTCTGGGTACCTCTTCGTCTGGCTTCTTCGTCGGACAAGGTGACGCTTTCTATCCCCCCAATAAGATCGGACAACGTCGGGTTGATGAGCAGATTCTCTAAGTTGTTCCCGTGAGCGGTACCGATAAGCTGTACTCCTCGCTCATTGATGGTTCGGGCGGCCGCCGCCTCACGCTCGCGGCCAATTTCGTCGATGATGATGACCTCTGGATTATGGTTCTCCACAGCCTCTATCATCACCTCGTGCTGCAAGGCTGGCGTCGGAACCTGCATCCGCCTGGCCCGACCAACCGCAGGATGTGGTATGTCGCCGTCACCGCCGATTTCATTGGATGTATCTACGATGATGACACGCTTTCTCTCGGCCAAGACCCGGGCCATTTCACGAAGCATCGTGGTTTTTCCAACACCTGGTCTACCAAGCAGTAAAATACTTTGACCATCATCGATGAGATCTACCACAATATCGATGGTGCCATATACGGCGCGTCCTACGCGGCAGGTTAGACCAACGACTTCACCCCGTCTATTTCGAATCGCTGAGATCCGGTGAAGTGTTCGGGCAATACCGGCGCGGTTATCATCATCGAAATCACCGATGCTGTCCACGACTGCGTTGATCTCTGCCCTGAGAACCTCGTCCTCACGCAGAGTTTCCTCCCCTCCCACATAGCGAGCGGTCGGATCTCGCCCAAGATCTAGAACGACTTCCAACAGCTCATCCACTTTTCCGATTCGATCGATCGCTTGTCGCACGCTTTCTGGAAGGATATCCAGCAACGTACGCAGATCTTCTCTTAATTGTCTTTGTCCTTCATTCATGTTAATAACGGGCATGTTTATTATTGGCTATCTGCGGTTCCTGTACCCTTCGCCATTTGTTTGGCTAAAACCCTGCACTAGTGTTGACGAACCGGGTACCGGCTGGGCATCGAGCACCCCTGTGGCAACTGGAGCACGTTTTTTAATGGGCTGGGCGATGTGCCGAATCATAACGGCCTGGCTTCCCCAAATAGTGAAGCCGGCTTGCTCGAGTGGATCCTGGAGCCAGCTTTGATAACGTCGGATACAACAGTAAAGCG
>JAUVOB010000312.1 GCA_030599405.1 Chloroflexota bacterium
AGCGGCCGTCAAGACGCTCATGGAAATCGGCATGGAAAAGATTGCCGATCACGAAGAGATGCTCATCGCCTATACCCTCGAGAGACTTGCCAGCTTGCCAGGTGTTCGTGTCTACGGAGAGACAAACCCAACCAGGGCCGTTGATAAGACTGGCGTCATTCCGTTTAACCTAGACGGTATTTCTCACTTTCTGGTGGCTGCCATCTTAGGCTATGAAGGCGGTGTCGGAGTCCGCAGCGGCTGTTTCTGCGCCCACCCATATGTCGTTCATCTGCTAGGCCTCGACGAAGACGACTCGGCAAGCTGGCGCGAACAGGTTCTCAGGGGTGACAAATCGGATATGCCGGGATTGGTTCGAGCAAGTTTTGGTTGTTACAACAACACAGAGGACGTCGACCGCCTTTTGGATATGCTTAAAAGGATATCTGTCAATGATTACCAGGGAAAGTACAGACTCAATCCGAGCACGGGTGAGTACTTGCCGGAAGATTTTGAAGAACCTCTAGAGAGCCACTTTCTGCTGGCGTAGATAGCGGGTTTTAACAACGATCGACCGCAGGCTATTACAGAGGATGACCACCCGCGTCGCCGGCATGCACGATCGATCTCGCCCGGAATGTTTATCACTTCTTGCATCGCTTACTTCTTAAACCAGACGCTTTGCTAGTGACGTTCAGCATTGAAAGTAATCTTGCTGGTTCCTTGGTAGCCAATTCGAGAATAAAGAGATCGGGTTGAGTGATTTATTGATAGCGTACGCGGATTAATTTGCAAAGAGATGAGTCACATTCAGGGTCTTTATATGAGGATAATGGATCGATGAGTGATCGGTTAAGAGAAGTCTATTCTCGATTATCGGATCGATATGCCAGCGGTGACATTCCCTGGGATGATCCCTTACCTCCTCCTGAAGTCCTGGATTTCGTGCCTTCATTAGAGGCTGGACGAGCCCTGGATCTGGGTTGCGGTTATGGAAGGGCGTCTATCTATTTAGCCACTCAGGGCTGGGACGTGGACGGGGTCGATTTTGTTGAGCAAGCAGTAGAGATGGCTCAGCGACGGAGCAAAGAGGCTGGCGTGTCAGTCCGATTCCACTTGGCCTCGATCACCGACCTTGACTTCCTTCACGGACCCTATGACTTCGCTCTCGATGTCGGCTGCGGTCATGCTCTGGATGACGAAGGCTTGCGTCTTTATCGAGACCAGCTTTGCCGGTTGCTCGCCAACGGTGGGTACTTCATGCTCTTTGCCCGGATGAAGGAGGTTCAGCATGATGATGGTGAGAGCCCACCAGGCCTTTACGAAGACAATCTGCTGGCCCTATTCGAAGAAGGATTTACATTAACATGGGCCGAACATAGTGAGACCTTGTTGGCTGACGGTTCATCGTGGCCATCAGCATGGTTTCGATTCCGGCGCAAATAAGCAGTATCACTCTCTGCCTAGTTCTTTTTTATCCTGACCCCTATTGCATTAATGAATCTATCGCTTGCTGAAAAGCCTCAAACGGCTGGGCGCCCGTCAGACCGTATCCATTGATGAAGAATGACGGAGTCCCGGTAACGCCCAGGGCTACACCTTCTTGGAGATCGGCGATTACAGCGGCTTCGTGCTGACCACTGCTTAGGCACTCATCGAAAGCATCCGTGTCCAGATCCAATTCCCCCGCATAGCTTGTGAATACCTCAACTGGATCACCGACGCCCCACTCTTGCTGCCGGTTAAAGATGGTTTCGTGCATCTCAAGGAATGCTCCCTGATCCATGGCGCAGCGAGCAGCTTCGGACGCTTTCAGGGCCTGGGGGTGGATTTGGGTCAACGGGAAGTCTTTAAAGACATACTGCACAATTCCCTTGTCCACATATTGCTCCACGATCTGGGGATAGGTCTGCTGAAAATGCCGGCTACAGTAGGGGCACTGAAAGTCAGTGTACTCAATGATCGTAATAGGCGCATCCGGGTCGCCGATGGCGAAAGCGTTTTCAATCGAGATATCAGCTGGGTCGGGAGCCGCCTGCTCCGGTGGTGCAAACGCCTCGGCGAGACGCCCCTCCTCGGCGAGCGAGACAGCAGCGATAAAATGTTCCATCGGACGGGCCCCGTTAAGTGGGTAGCCATCGACGAAGAAATGTGGCGTGCCGGACACACCTAGTGAGCGACCTTCCTGAACGTTTGCTTCGATAGCAAAATCATGGCGGCCGCTGTCCATGCAGCTGGCGAATGATTCCTCATCTAGTCCCAGCGAAGCCGCATAATTAACGAAGAGATCCTTGGCACCATCGCCCTGACCGGACCATTCAGCCTGATTGGCGAAGATCGTATCATGCATTTCCCAGTAGCCTTCTTGTTCACTGGCACATCGAGATGCGACGGCGGCTGTCCGTGCCTCGGGGTGAATCCGATCCAGTGGGAAATCTTTGAGGATGTAGTAAACACGACCAGTATCTACCATATCCTGGACTATTTGGGGCATGGTTTCGATAGAATGGCTCGAGCAATACGGGCACTGGTAGTCAGTAAATTCCACGATCGTCACCGGGGCATTTGGATCACCCATCGTCCCTGCGAAGCCATCAGTGAAAACGGCAGGCGTTGGCGCAACGCTCGGAGGTGGTTGACTCGGTGGCGGTTGGGAGTCGGCGATGGGCAGTTGTCCGCCCTCTTTCATGGCCAGTATGGCCGCATTAAATACACTCACAGGTTGGGCGCCGACTATCAACTCGCCGTTTACCACAAAAGTTGGAGTGCCGGTTATACCAAGAGCTGATCCCATTCTCAGATCCGAATCTATCTCCGACTCATAGCGATCGTCGGAAAGGCATCGGTTGAAAGATGCCAGTTCCAAGCCTATATACTCCGCGTAGCGCATAAAGGTGTCGTCATAATTTTGATTCGACCACTCGCCCGGATTCTCGAAGAGGGCGTCGTGCATGGACCAGTAATTGGCAGCTCCCTGCTCTCCTGCACAGCGGGCTGCGTTTGCCGCCGCAGCTGCTTGGGGGTGAGAGTTTACCAGGGGATAATCATAATAAACCAATACGGCTTCACCATCAGCAATCTCGTTATCCTCTAGCGCCGGCAGCGTTTGATTATAGAAACGCGCACAGAATGGGCACTGGAAGTCTGAAAACTCCTGTATCAGAACCGGCGCCGATGGATTACCGCGGAATGGGTGACCATCTGTCGTAAAAC
>JAUVOB010000132.1 GCA_030599405.1 Chloroflexota bacterium
CCAAGACTGAAGAATCTCCAGACACGGGATTGCGTAGACAAGAAATCCTGACCTCCCGATACAAATCATAAATTGAGAGTGCAATGAGTAAAAATCATATCTACTTGGATCATGCTGCATCAACGCCTGTGCGAGAAGAGGTGATCGATGCAATGAAGCCGTATTGGATCGACTTCTATGGCAATCCGTCGTCGGTTCATACTTTCGGCCGCCGAGCAAACAGAGGATTGGAAGAAGCGAGAAATACTATCGCCGAGTTGCTAAACGCTGAGGCGGATGAAATCGTCTTCACGGGTTGTGGATCCGAGAGCGATAATCTTGCATTGCGGGGTGTCATGATGGCCGCAAGAGTGGCGAACAGAGGGAATCACCTTATCACCTGCAGCATCGAGCATAAGGCGGTTCTGGAAACGGCACGCCAGTTACGTGATTCATTCGGATTTGAACTTACCATCCTCCCAGTAGACCGCTTCGGTCGCGTTGATCCGGATGATGTTCGATCGGCAATCAACAGAGACACGGTCCTGATCAGCATCATGACCGCGAACAACGAAATCGGAACGGTGCAGCCGATATTTGAGATCGGTAAAATCGCGAGGGAGAATGGCGTTCTATTGCACACCGATGCCATTCAGGCAGCCGCGACTTATGATTGGGATATGGCAGCGATGCCTATCGATTTGCTGTCCTTGGCTGCCCACAAGTTTTATGGACCCAAAGGTATTGGCATCTTATTCGTCCGAAGCGATATTGAGTTGGTTTCTTCACTTACCGGCGGCGGACAGGAAGATGGTCGTCGTTCTGGTACGGTTAACGTTCCCTACGTGGTTGGCGCAGCAGAGGCGTATCGTCTCGCGGTGTCCGGGCGAGAAAACGATCTGGCCCATTACCGGCGGCTTAGAGATCGTCTCATCGCAGGAATTCTGGATGCCTTTCCTGACGACTGCCAGCTAACCGGTCATTCAGTGGAAAGGTTGGATCACAATGCGAGCTTTGCCTTTCGAAACATAAGTGGCAATGATCTGCTCATGCACCTGGATGTGAATGGCATTAGCGCAAGCAGTGGCTCTGCCTGCCTTACAGGGGATCCTCAGCCTTCGCAGGTGCTCATGGAACTCGGTTTAGAAGAGGATTGGACCCGGGGCGGACTCCGCCTCTCGGTCGGCCGTCAGAACAATGACGAGGATGTTGACCTAGTACTTAAAATCATGCCAGGAATCGTGGATAGACTGAGGAATCTGACAAGTAAATATACGAGTCCAGGAACGTAATGGCTAGCCACAAGGAAGATCGGAACGTACAAAGTCAGAAAGTCGCCGTGGCCATGAGCGGCGGCGTCGACAGCTCTGTGGCTGCAGCCCTCTTGCTTGATGAAGGCTTTGACGTGATCGGCATCATGATGCGCCTGTGGAGCGAACCGGCGATCAAAGGTCAGCAGCAATCGAATCGGTGTTGCACACCGGATCAGATGGCAGATGCTCGGCGTGTCGCTGACCTTCTCGGAATACCCTTTTATGTCCTCGACGTCCAGGATTTCTTCCGCGAAAAGGTGGTCGACTACTATGTCAAGGAGCATCTGGACGGCCTTACACCCAATCCCTGCATCCAATGCAACCGTCATGTTCGATTTGAATTACTTCTAGATCATGCAATAGCACTGGGTGCGGATTTCCTGGCAACCGGACATTATGCCCGGATAAATAAAGTCGATGGCCAATATCAGTTGCTCGAAGCGCACGACTCGCATAAGGATCAATCGTATGTGCTGCATGTACTTGATCAGGAACAGCTAGCGAGGCTAAAGTTCCCAGTCGGAGTCTTTACGAAGAGCGAGGTTCGTGAATTGGCGAAGAAATTTGGATTGCCCGTGGCGACAAAAGACGAAAGCATGGATCTGTGCTTCATATCTGATGGCAATCGGAAAAGATTTCTATCTGAGCTGCTAACAGTTCAAGTTCAAGCCGGTCCCGTCTTTGCTCAGGATGGAAAGCCCCTCGGTAAACATGACGGTCTTCCCTTTTATACCATTGGCCAGCGAAAAGGTCTGGGTATAGCAGCTGGAGAGCCGATGTATGTGATCCGTAAAAACGCCGACAAGAATGCCCTGATCCTAGGTACGCGAGATCAGCTTGGACGACGCAGCCTTCATGCTTGGCAGACCAATTGGGTTGCGGGATACCCGCTGGCTGAAGGAAAGCGTGTTGGCGTAAAGATCCGCTATAAGGCGAAGCCTGCGGAGGGTATCGTGCTTCACTGTACGGCCGACGAAGTCAGCGTAGAGTTTCTCGAACCCGTTTTCGGGATAACAGCTGGACAAGGCGCAGTTTTCTATGACGAAACTGTCTGCCTTGGAGGTGGCATTATTACTAATGAGGATGTTCAATGATCGGCACGGCATCTGGCATCGTTCTCGGTTTTCTACTGGCGACAATTTACGGGGCGGCATTTCATCTTTTTGTTGGAGGGCCACCAAGACGAATTATTTTGTACGTTCTCGCTTCCTGGATAGGATTTACAATCGGCCACTTCGTCGGTGATTTATTAGGCATTGAGCTTCTTAGATTAGGTGCTGTCCATCTATTTAGCGCAAGTCTTGGGGCATGGATCGCTCTGATTTCAAGCTGGCTCCTCGAACGCAGCAGGAGCTGATTGTTCACCCTCTCTGATAATGCTATACTAATAATCGATCACTCGAAGGCTATTATGGAGACTAACACAACAGCACCACAGATTCCCGAATCGCAGGTAGTTCCGTCTCGCTTCGTTATCGTCGGAGTGATCGTGTTACTGGCTGTTGCGATGCTTTCGGTTGTCTTGGTACTTTGGCTCGCGGTCACTTACCCAGAGCAAATAGAGGCAATGAGGGATGTTTTCGTTATAGCTTTAGCACTCGAGTCGTGCGTTTTTGGTATCGTATTGATGCTGATGCTAGTCATGCTGATCCGCTTAGTTAACACGGTCGAATTTGAGATAAGACCGGTGATAGAACAGACCAACCAAACGATCGGCACAGTACAAGGTACCACGCGATTTGTAAGTAAAAATGTCGTGGAACCCGTGGTCAGGACGACCTCGATAATTGCCGGTGTGCGACAAGGCTTGAAATCACTGTTCGGTGATCCTAAGAAGAATCTACCTGATTGATTAAGGTACAAAAAGCCCTTTAAGGGACAATAGGAAAAGGAGTATTATATGAACGAGAATGGGGGCGAAATTGGTGCATTTATGGCCGGTTTTGTTATTGGTGGATTAGTCGGAGTAGCGACTGCGCTCATCCTGGCGCCCCAATCAGGCGCAGAGACAAGAGCTCAGATTGCGGCCAAGGGTGATGAATGGCGTCGCGTTGGAGAAGAACAATTTCAGGAATATCGGACCCATGCTGAATCAACCGTAAGCGATGTTCGAGGAAGAGCGGCCGATACATCGGGTCAAGTACAAGAAAAAGCCCGGATAGTCTTGGACGAAGGTAAATCAAGAGTCTCCAAAAAACAAGAGAACGACGTTGAACCAGAACTTGAAAGTGGTGAGGTGACTACCGACGAGGAGACTATTAACAACAATGATGAAGGGGACGCGACTGGCTAGATCGCCCAAGACATAGTCGTCGTAGATATCACCAACAGGCGTCCCGAATGTAAATGGGAACGCCTGTTTTTATGCCAGCGAACCGTGGAATGATGACGTTCCCGGTGTAGTGAAAGCCAAGTCAGTTCACATGACAAAGATTGCACCCGTTACATTGTCTCAACTTATCGAGACACTTCCCTCTGGATCATCCAATGCGGAGGCGGAGCTATTATCCCGAGCATATGATTATCTCCTTGAAGCCCACGGTGATGCACAAAGGGAGTCACGCGAATCATACGTAGATCACGATTTGTCCGTCGCTTTCATTGTCAGCCAGCTGGGCCTAGATATCGAAACAACCGTAGCGGCCCTTTTACACGACGTTTTTTTGCCGCACACTACGAAAACTGAATCGGATATCGTAAAGAACTTCGGCTCTGAAATAACTTCGCTGATTACAGCCCTAGATAGACTCGCCCCCTATACTGAAACGCATGATATGACCAGGAATGAAAAGACCCTGGAGGCAATCAGGCGAGCGATCCTAACGATTATCGAGGGAGATACACGTGTAATTCTGATACATCTGGCAGACAGGTTACAGGATTTGCGGAAAGCCGATGAGCTATCTCCGGAGAAGCGAAGACAGCTTGCCCTTGAAGCGCGAGATATCCACGCTCCATTAGCCAACCGGCTTGGAATTTGGCAAATTAAGTGGGAAATTGAAGACCTTACATTCCGCTATCTTGAACCACAGCAATTTAGACAGATCGCGAGCTTGATCGCTGAGCGGAGGGCAGAGCGCAGCGAACGCATAGAAGCCGCAGCCGCGATATTGGGCGATAAGATTCGAGAGGCCAATATCGAGGTCAGGGTCGTCGGTCGTCCGAAGCATATATACTCGATTTACAGCAAGATGCGTGACAAGGGTCTCAATTTTGATCAGATTTACGATGTGCGAGCATTGAGAGTCATTATCGAGGATGTTCAACCAAACATTTGCTATCAGGTACTCGGCATCGTACATAACCTTTGGAAACCTATACCGAACGAGTTTGATGATTATATAGCGCGTTCCAAGCCCAACGGCTACCAGTCGCTCCATACCGCGGTGATCGACGAGAACGGGCGGAATCTAGAGGTGCAGATCCGGACACGTGCCATGCACGAGGAAGCCGAGCGAGGGATTGCCGCTCATTGGGCTTACAAGGAGGGTGGCAGGCCTAGTAAAACCATCAACCAGCACGTTAATTGGTTGAGGCAAATCATCGATGGTTTGACCGATTCAGACGGAACGACTGGCGATCCAGATGTATTCGGATCAGAGCTTTTGGGTGAGCGAATTTATGTATTTACACCACAGGGAGATGTAATTGATCTACCGGCCGGATCAACCCCAATTGATTTCGCATATGCCATCCATACCGAGGTTGGTCACAGGTGCCGCGGATCTCGTATCAATGGAAAGATGGTTAGTCTGGACTACAGGCTGCAATCTGGAGAACGGGTTGAAATCATTACCGCGAATAAGGGTGGTCCAAGCCGAGACTGGATGAATGAGAGTCTTGGCTACACGGGTAGTTCAAGAAGTCGAAGCAAAGTCCGAAACTGGTTCAGGAAACAGGAACGCGAAGAAAACATTGCCTCTGGCCGCGACGTCGTGAACCGTGAACTTAAGCGTCTCGGAGTTGCCGATGTTTATTCGCTTCAGGAAATCGCAGAAGCGTTGAAATATGACGAGCTGGATCAATTCTTGGCCAAGGTCGGTTTCGGGGATGTCCAGAGTACGCAAATCGGCGGGGCCATCGCCTCGTTGCAGCAAAAACTACAGCCCGACGACGATCTCAGACAACTCATCGTGCGGCAGAAGCCACAATCAACCAAACTTACTGTTCGAGGCATAGCAGGTCTTCATA
>JAUVOB010000252.1 GCA_030599405.1 Chloroflexota bacterium
AATGGCGGCATACAAGGGAGCCAAAAGGACCATGTCGGCAAAGTCGACTGCCCTCATACCGGCGATGAGTTCGCCCCGGGCTATTTCGCGGCCGATCACCAGAAAAATCGGTAATATGAGGATGAGGATCAACAGCTTGCGATTGAAGCCGCCCTTTTTTGGTGGGTTATCTTCCAAATCTTTCACTCCTTACTAGCTAGGATACCCTCGTTGTGCATCAAAACGAAACGGCTGAGTTTTTTGCCAGTTCCTTGGTTTCCGATAGTCTCGCTGATATCTATCATGAGCTCATTGCTGGCGATCTTTGGTCATGAAAACCTGGTTGCAAATAATCTCAACCAAAAGATTTTTGATCGATATCCTCCGGGAATGTAATATAGCTTAGAAAAATAGCATAAAGGAGGGTGATATGCGAAAAATTTTCATAGTTAGCCTGGTTGTAATGAGCATTCTGGTGATAAGTGGATGCGACTCTGGCGGCGCCGCCGTGACCGGGGATGTGACCTATCTACAGCGCAGCGCCTTGCCAGATGATGCCGTCGTTACGGTCCAGCTTCAGGACGTGTCCTTAATGGACGTGGCGGCCCAGGTTCTCGGCGAACAGATCATCGAGACCGATGGAAAACAGGTGCCGTTCCCCTACGAGGTTGAATACGACGAGGATGAGATCATAGATAACCACACCTATAGTATGTCGGCCCGGATAACCGACGGTGAGGGCAATCTGCTCTTCATCAGCGACACAGCGAACCCGGTTATCACCAACGGTAACCCGACCTCTGATGTAGAGATCGTGACAGTACCTGTCGGAGGAGCCTAGGCGGTTGTATTGATTCCTCCCGGGGGAGTGAAAACTCCGGGAGGATATTTTTTCGAACTACCCACCGGTGGGGAGGGCTTCGTCCTCGGATTTCATCTCTTTCATGAAACCCCAGGTGAAGGCCAGGGCCATGAGCAGCAACAATGGGGCGAGGATGGCAAATACAACCTCTTCGCTGAAGAAGAGAAACTGATTTCCGGCTTTCAAGAAGGCCAGGGCGATGCCGCCTAGCCCTATCAATGCGCCGCCAATCGATACCCAAAGAAAACCGGCGGGCGCACGACCTTCCCTGACTACCACAATAGGCAGCAGGAATATAATCATCCCAGCAGCTGTGTGGAAAATTGGCAGAACGATCCGGCCCAGCTCATCGAGTTCAAGTATCCGGGTGATGCCGATCAGGGCCAATCCAACGATGACGAAGATCAGGTACGGCATACCATACTTGGGGTAAAACTGGGTTATCAAACCTAAGGAGAGCCCGGCCGGGATCAGGTATGATACCAGGACTACTAATGGGTTGTCTAAGGCATCGTAGGTGAAGGCGATAAGCAACAATCCGGCAACCAACAGTACGCCGAACGAAACCATGTAAAAGACATCGGCCAGCTTCCTGTTCTCGCGGTAGTGATTATAGAACCGCCAGAGAATATAAATGGCTACAAGGCCGGTGGCTAGAAGTACAATCCGATCATACCATTCCATAGCAAAACTCCTTTGCACGGTTAGGAGAGTGAGAATCTCCTTTATCGAGTACGCCAAACATGTGTGAAATATAGCACAAACAGTCGGCAAAATTAAGTGACACCTGTCACACAATGATCCAGGGCTCCGGCCAAACTACCGTCGCATGCAAGTCGATATTACTCTTCCCGGGCTAGTCGCCGTAGCATTTGCATATCGCGCAGTGTTACCCGACTCCGGCCGAGCCCAGGTAGTTACAGCCATCAGGCATAGGCATGAGAAATCACATGGCAGCGTATCATATGGCTGTCTGCGAAATCAATGACCATTGACAATTTTCAGTATCTCTGGAGTTTCATCTTGGCCTTGCTGTAAAGAGAACCGGATTCTCAGTCACAGTATCGCCCCGTCTACTCATGTCATAATCGCAGAACCAAGAATCGATATGGGCGCCGTTGAGCACATCGGTTCCAATCAAGTGCCGCGACAACGCTGTGGACAAGCACAATATCGCCGGCACCAGGCTCGATTCTGAAAAAGGAGAAAATCGATGCCAGACGGCCAACCACCAGAACAAATAGATCCCAAGTCGTTAGATGATTATCTCGAAGTCATGAGCAAGGCCGTTTTCCAAAGCGGTATGTCCTGGCGAGTGGTCGAAGCGAAGTGACCCGGAACCAGAGAGGCATTTCACGACTTCTCGGTCAAGGAAGTCGCCGCTTTCACTGAGTTTGACATCGAAGAGCTGGCCAAGGATACGAGGGTAATACGCAACCGGCGGAAGCTGGCGGCGATCGTCAACAATGCCCAGAGGATGCTCGAGCTAGAGGACGAATACGGCTCTTTTCAGAAGTATCTCAGGGCCCAGGGCGATTTCGATGGGACATTGACAGCCATGAAGAAGGAGTTCAAGTTCATGGGGCCCACGGGATGCTACTACATCTTGTATGTGGTCGGTGAAGAGGTCCCTCCGCACGAAGAATTCGAGGTAACGTACCACAAGTAGAAGAAGGGAGGTAGCATGTTAATAGACGCTGTTACGGGATTGTTACATGAAGTAACAAAGCTGATATTACCCTGACATCTCCATGGAACAGGAGCTGATTACACTCTGATCATCAATTCAACTAGAGGGTCTGACTCTCAAATTTAGCAGAGGAGGAGCAAATGAATATCAGAGATCGTAACAAGATCGGGTCATTTCTTTTATTGGCAATTCTACTTATTGTAACAGCCTGCGGCACCCTTGAAATCTCGACGGAGCCGGAGGCAGCGATCACCGAACCATCTGCAATGGCTACCGAGGTCTCGCAGCCTACACCGGCGCAGGTCAACGAGGAAATGGAAACTGAGGATTCAGTCGTGGCTACTCCCGTAGTAGATGACGAACCCACTATTGAACCGACCCTAGCGCCAACGGAGCCACCGGCTGAGGAAGAAGACCAGGGTGAAACAGCACAACCCGAGACCGAGCCCTCGGAAATCACGATGCTGGACGAGACCTGGTTCAATTACACCAACTATCAACTGGGCTTTTCGATCAACTATCCCAGGACGAAGATCCACTTTATGGGCTCCTGCAAGTGGAACGAGGAAAACGGGGACCATTCGTACCGGCCTTACCCTTCGCACGTACCCGTGAAGATCTTTGAAGACGATAATACTGTATACATCACGAGCGAGTACCAGCACGAACTGAGCGGAGAGACCAGGGAAACTAGCGCCGATGGTGGGACACGCATTTTCTTCTCAGAATGCCTGGCAGTCTCGAACACGCTGGAACAGCTGCGAGACCCAGACTCTCATCAGGAAATGTGGGAGATCGAGGCCAGAGAGGTTCACGACGACGAGGAGCTAGAGGGCTTTCTCAAGGACCGCTATGGATCCAGTTGTAGCTTGGGCGATAAAGTGGCCTCAGAGCAAAATGGCGTCTATGATGTCAGAGTCCAGGGGGATGGGAAGGATCTTTCCGAAACACAGTGCCCTCTTAACTTCGGAACCGTGATCAAATACTACCCAGAAGGGAACAAGGTGATCGCCTGGGATACGGGCCAGGCCTACACGTTCTCGGCCGATGTCACCAACTCGGTTACTTATGATCAGGAAATGGTAGATAGCTTTCGGTTTCTGACCGACGAATCTCCTGCATCACCGGTGGATCCAATCGTATACGATTATGATGGCTGGCAACTGTACACAAATGAGGCGATGG
>JAUVOB010000149.1 GCA_030599405.1 Chloroflexota bacterium
AGTTAATCCGTCCGTAGTCCATATACTGGTCTATCTTCAGGAGGGAGAAACGTTCCCACTTGGTAGCGGAAGCGGATTTATCTTCGACGCCGAAGGCCGGATCGTGACTAACAACCATGTAGTGGAAGATGGTCAAAGTTTCGAAGTGATATTTTCCGATGGTAGCCGGAGTCGTGCTGAGATTGTAGGCCGAGATATCGATAGCGACCTGGCAGTTATCGAGGTAGATTCAGCCCCCGACGGATCTAATCCAGTTGTCCTGGGTGACTCGGATCAGCTTCTTGTAGGCCAATTGGTTATCGCTATTGGCAACCCGTTCGGCGAACAAGGCTCAATGTCATTAGGCATCGTCAGCGGACTTGGCAGGAGCCTAGAATCGCAACGGCAGCCAGACAACACGCTCGGTCACTATTCGTTACCGCAGGTAGTACAGACAGATGCTCCTATTAATCCGGGTAATTCTGGTGGCCCGTTATTGAATCTGGACGGCGAGGTTGTTGGCGTTAATAGCGCGATCCGCACGACAACAGGTGTTAATTCGGGCGTCGGCTTCTCGATTCCAGTAAACGCGGTTCGACGAATCGTCCCCACATTGATTGATCATGGCGAGTACGTTTACTCGTATTTGGGCGTGCAAATACAATCTCTGAATCTGAACTTACAGGAGAGGTTCAATTTACCCCAGTTCAAAGGGGCTTATGTTACCGGTTTAACAGCCGGCGGGCCGGCGGATGATGCTGGGCTTATACCCGCTCGCGATAGCGATCGTCTTGGAGGTGACCTTATTGTGGCCATAGACGGGCAACCGATTCAAGACACTGAGGAATTGATCGCCTATCTTGTCTTTAACACGGAGGTGGATCAGACGGTCAACCTGTCAGTTATTCGCGATGGTGAAACAGTCATTGTTCCCCTGACGCTTGGGGCAAGGCCATAATAGGAATCTGAGTATTCTAGCCATATTAAGCAACCTATAACGGCGCTATAAGAGTCGGTGAAAGAAAATTTCTTAAGACTCCAGATGAGCGCTTTGAATAACGAAGGAACTAACCGGATATTGCGACTAAGGAGGTAAAAATGATCACGCAGGAGGATCTGCAGGAATTGCTGGCGTTTAACGCGGAGGGCGCACAGGTGCTTAGCCTTTATCTTGATGCCGATACATCTCAGCAAACCAGCGAAACTGTAAAACTGCATGTGCGATCGATGCTTAAAGATATCAATGGTTTAGATGCCGACGCGTCAGCCATAGAACGCTATCTCGACTTCTCCCACGACTGGGGTATACCAGGTCTGGCACTGTTCTCCTGCGCGGACCGTGATTTTTTCCGCGCCTATCCATCGGCCATATCCTTTCGAAACAGGTTGCGGATCGGTCGAAGACCACACTTAAAGCCATTCTCCCACTTGTTAGACTATTACGCGTACTATGGTGTTATTGTGGTAGATCGAGTCGGAGCTCGATTCTTTGAGTATCACATGGGAGAGTTGCAGAAAGTTGCAGGAACGATGGGCGACGATGTACGCAAGCTGAAACTTGGTGGCGGTTCTGCTAGAGGTGGTGGAGCGATATCCGCAACGGGACAAAGGGGCGGACAGGGCGGCAGGCACGAAGAGGAAGTGGCTCTGAGAACTATGCGGGACGCAGCGGAAGCGGCTCAGAAATTTTTTGCCAACAGGCCAACACGTAGATTGTTTGTGGGCGGAACGGCCGCGAATGTGCCCCAATTCCGCGAAAATCTTTCTAGACAACTCCAGAGTCGTATTGCCGGAACGTTCGCCGTAGACATGAACGCAGGGGAGCGTGAAATTCATCATCTGGCGCTAGGGCTTCTGGAACAGGCCAATGCTGAGCGAGAAGGGAAATTGGTACAAAGTCTGATCACCACCGCCGCCAAAGGGGGGAACGCCGTTGTCGGCTTGAACCCAACCTTAAGGAGTATTGGAGAAGGACGCGTTCAGACCTTAGTGATTAGCGATGATTACAGGACTCCGGGGTACTTCGACGAGAATTCAAAATACCTAACAGTCCGTGAAAACGATACGTCGCCGTTTGGAGAGAGCCAGCTTGTCGCCGTAGACGATGTAATTGAAGAGGCGGTATCGAACACCTTCGAACAAGGAGGTACCGTCGAGGTAATTAGAGATAATCCGGATCTAGAAAAGGCCGGTCAGATAGGTGCCTTGCTGCGTTATTAACTTCGTAAACCAGCCTGAGCTCTTGTTTAATTGGAGCAAATGGATTATGGCGGGGTGCAGGTTCTATCTGCACCCCGTTTTTCGTAAGTGGTCAATATTGATGTTTATGTAAAGTTTCTTGCGCATGTATCCGGACCCTACAAGAACTCGACGGCCTGCTGAATTGAACTATACTTTGCGCATGCGCGTACTGGGAGGGATAGTACTTGTGGTATCGATTTTCCTCACCGGCTGCGGGCTATTTGGTGGGGATTCAGAGGAGCCAGTGCTGACTGTGGAAGCTGAAGAGCCAACGCCGGTAGCCACGCCAACCCTCATGACAATCCCCCAGACAACACCGGCTACAGGGCTTTCGTCTCCGGAAACCATAAACGTCTGGATCGCCAACCAGTTTTCGCCCCAAAATGATCCCCAAGGCGGTGTGATATTGGCCGATCAGATCACATCTTTCCAGGCCAGCCATCCGGAATTAGCAGTAAATGTAGAAGGCAAGGCGCCGACAGGCCCGGGAGGTATTCTGAGTTACCTGCGCGCTGGGAGCGGCATCGCACCTGACATCATGCCAGACTTAGTAATGCTGCCATCGGAGGAGTTGGATCGCGCGGCTTTGCAAGGGCTTATCTATCCGATGGATAGCCTTCTCAGTCAGGAGATGATTGATGATCTATTTCCGGCCGCGAGTGTAATCAGCCAGGTAAATGGAGGGATTTACGGTTATCCGTTTTCTCTCACTGACATGCATCATCTTGTATACGACGGCGAATTGATCTCGGAGCCGCTCCCCGAAACGTGGAATGACCTCCTCGAGGTTGAAGATGCCCAATTTGCTTTCCCGGCTGACGGAATTCCCGGAGCGGAGATGGCGCTTCAGCTCTATCTGGCAGCCGGTGGAATGCTTACCGACGAAGCGAATCAACCAGTATTGGAAGTGGATCCGTTGACGCAAGCTCTCAGCCAATTCAATCGGGGAACGACTCGTCGAGTTATTCTAAGGGAAAGCGCTAATTTGGCGACGGTTGGCGATGCCTGGCAGATTCTTGTGGATGGTGATGCGAATCTTGTGCAGAATGAGGCAAGCGCTTATCTGTCCGATCGTCAGAGCAAGCCGGAGAGCAATCCAGGGCGTGTTCCAGGATTCGATAGCGCCTTAAGGCCATTCGTAAACGGTTGGGTGTGGGCCCTAAGCACTCCGGATCCAGAGAGGCAGATATTAGCCTCGGAGCTGCTGGCATCCATTGCTTCAGGTCCAAATATCGGTGATTGGAGCATGGCGGCTGGACAGCTGCCGGCTCGTCGTTCTGCATATAATCAGTGGCCTGTGAATATTACTCTTACCCAATTCTTCAGCCAGGCATCGGAACACGCTCACCAGTTTCCTGAAGGTGCAAACGAGGCGATTATGGAAACGTTGAGCGATGCGGTCATCCAAGTGATTACATTGTCTAAATCGCCACGTTCGGCAGCGGAGGAAGCAGCGCAAGCCGTACGCCCCTAAGTTGACATAACATTGCTATCGTGAAGACCGTGTTCCCCCTCTATAGTGAATACCCGCAGCATATCCAAGCTTTGATTAGCTCTGCCTTGGGCGCTGTACAGCCAGAAGAAGCTGTGCAACGCAAGCTCAGTCGAAATGGTGGGCGGATTGTAGTCGGTTCTACTGAATATGACCTCGGACCAGGCCGTGTATTTCTCGTCGGTGCAGGAAAGGCAAGCGGCAGGATGGGGATAGCGGCTTGGGAAATCCTGGGCGATTTACTAGAAGAAGGGATCCTCATTACCAAGGACAGCGGAGAGGGAGATCCTCTCCCCGCGTATAGATCGAGGCTACCGGAATCGATCAAGGTATTCAAGGCTAGCCACCCGGTATCGGACGACCGTGGTATTGAGGCCACCGTTGCCATCGAAACTATGCTGGCGCGTACCATGGAAAACGACCTGGTCTTGTGTCTCATATCCGGTGGAGCCTCATCTCTAATGACCCGGCCGATAATTCCGCTTGCCGATTGGCAGAGGCTCGTTACCGTTTTGCTGGCGAGTGGTTGCCCGATCAACGAACTCAATTCCGTTCGCCGGCAGATTGATTCTGTCAAAGGAGGGGGTCTTCTAGAGCTAGCTGCACCGGCTGCCTGCGCATCACTAATTCTGAGTGATGTCGTCGGTAATCCGCTGGAGGTTATTGGCAGTGGTCCAACCATTGCCATCAAGGAAAATCCTCAGGTCGCCCGGCTTATCCTGAATAGATACGGCGTTGCTGACGAGCTTCCAGAAGAGGTTTGGAAGAGATTGGACAGTGCTCTTAACCGTGTAGAGGATTCAGAGCCTGTGGATACTCCAGAAGCCTTCAATTGTATTATTGGGGATGTCAAGGGAGCTGCGATGGCGGCCGCAACAACCGCTAGTCAACTTGGTTTCTCAACCCAATTGCTTACTTGTCATCTAGAAGGCGAGGCAAGAGAGGTCGGCAAGGTAGCCGCATCACTGGCCAAGGACGCAAGACCGGGAACATGTCTGATCCTAGGCGGAGAGACCACCGTAACATTGCGAGGCCATGGTCATGGTGGTCGAAACCAGGAAACAGTTCTCGCGGCCGCTATAGCCCTTGATAATGTAAAATATGTCGTGGTTGCCAGTTTCGCCACCGACGGTGAAGATGGTCCGACGGCGTCAGCCGGTGCTTTCGCCACCGGATCGACCTTATCAGATGCATCCGTTGAGGGCCTGGATCCGCTTGAGTACTTGGAGAATAACGACTCTAATGCTTTCTTTACGCGTGTAGGCGGGCTCCTACACACCGGCCCGACGGGAACGAATGTCAACGACTTACTCTTCATTTTCAGATATGAAGAGTAGAGAGATGAGCCCGATTTTGCAGGCTCATGTCGGTTATAGCCAGTCGCTCGTGCACAGCTGGCGATGACAGGAGCGTGACCGCTTCGAAGAGGATGCCATTCTATGTGGAGCCAGCGATTATGGTTGTCCCTCCGGTATACGCCGGCAACCACTAAACTTGCCTTTCGCCAGGTATTTTACATAATGTACGTGTAA
>JAUVOB010000229.1 GCA_030599405.1 Chloroflexota bacterium
ATCAATCTCTTCGATCCGACTACCTAAGGCATTCACCCAGTCCAGTGCTTCCGTAGAATCCTTTGGTTGCTCCGGCAGGTCGGATGTGTCCATACGTCTTACGGGTTCATCATGAAGGCCGGCAACTCCAGATTGATCCACGCCTCGCTGAGCGGCGTCAATTCCCCCCAGTGAACCTGGATCTCGATCATATTTTTCAGAGGTGCGACTCGCCTTAAGAGCAGCATCAATATCCAATAGCCAGCCAGGGATGGACGAGTCGGACGGGTCTGTGGATGCATCATCGACCTTTTCTGGACGGCTATCCTCCGCCTCTCCTGTCTTCTCGTCACCAAGATCCGGAGATTCAGTATCGTCGACACGCTCTTCTGACACTGACGTCTCTTCTCTCAACACCACAGGTTTACCGGCTTCTGTACGAGCTCCGAGGGGCGTATCCTGATCGGCGGTCTCGGTTATTGACGACAGAAACGAGCCACACAGCTCGCAAAATTCCAGATTTGTCGGTGTTAGAGCCTGGCAGTTATCACAGCGAACATGGCCCTCAAGTATTAACTCGGAGCCACACGAGATACAACGCCGGCTTAGCGCGCTGTTCTCAACGCTGCAGTTAGGGCAATTAACTGTGATCATCTGTTGTATGGTCTATCTGTTCCCATTAACACCCGTATAGAAACAGCAATAGCGCCCAGGGCAATACCGATCAGAATGCCTCTCATCCCAGCGCTTACAAATACATCGGTCAAGAAATCGCTCAATCCAACGAAGGCATCACCGACAAGACCAGGCAATGGCGTTCTTCCAAGAAGGAAGATTATCACCGCTACGATGAAGAGAATTGCCCACCCGTTAGGTCTTCTCTGGACGATTCGCACTCCGGAAAATAGCAGAAAAAAGGCTAACATCGATGCTACCGCAGCCTCGAGAGGAGCCTGGACATGCTTAAATACAGCCGATACACCCCCGGTGGTCAGCCCAATGTAATCTGTAGCTCCCAACAACACCACCGCGGACAGGCTCAAAACGAGGACCCCACTGTAGACGTTTCCCCGAACAAGACGACGAGAATGGACGGTCAGCAAATTGATTATTCCGATCAGCAGCGCGATGGCGGCTAAAAACCCAGCCCAGCCGGTTAGAGTCTTCGCAATTACCGGTACGAACAGCAGGCCGATCAGAGCCAATACGCCAAAGACGTAGGCCAGAATCAGTGGTAGCGAGCGTTTGATCTGATTCATCAGCCGATGACCAAACTCACTAGGGCGGCGATTAGAATGCTTATTGCTACCAAAATACGTAAGATGTCTTGTAATTGAAGGCTCGCAATGTGCGCCGGCTCACCCTGGAGATAGGCGGCAGCGGCATACAACTCCTCTCCTATAATCACATCCTCCGTAACGGACATTGCCACAGCGAGCGCCGTGAGGTCATCGGAGCCAATGATTTGCTCCAGTTGCTCGCGATCAGCAGCTTCAGCAATTAAAGCGAGTTCAGATCCAAAATGCCCCAAAACAAGATTGCTCCCGTGTTCTCCTTTGTTGATTATCTCGCTCAAACTCGCGCCGTAGGTCATTGGGCTATTACCTGGGGCTACAAACATGGAAGTCTGTGACTGGTAGGCTCCTGGACGTCCCAACTCTTCGTAACTACCTCTAACTAAATCCTGAGATGCAACGAAGAGCGTTCCATCGCCAGCAGTTACCATAGGTGGTTTGTCACCGGCGCAGGCATCTTTCGACAGGTTCTGCAAAGCCGACAGCGCGGCGAGGCTCGCAGGGTTTGTCGCTTTCCCCAAACTTCCTCGACCCAGCGAGAAATGGATCCCACGGCCGCTCTCAACCGCTCTTGCCGCCTGCCTCTGTATCGCTTGATATGCCTCGACACTCCTCAGGCCAACGGAAGGTCGTGACCTGTACAGACGTGTCAAATAAACCAAGATGACAGTGCTGATCAGGATCAGTAAAAGTGCGATGGAACTTGAAGTAGAGAAGGTCAACTTTCCCTCGCTTCTAGCTGGTCGACCAGCTCATCGAGAGCTTCCGGCTCCTCCAGCAACCGGGCCGCATGACCAACCAATTCTCGAGAAACTACGAGACCCAGAAGCGGCTGGAACAACCACAATACCTGTCCGCCAATTAGTGAAAGGGGCCGGCCTGCTTCCAGACCGATAAGCGCGGGCAGACGCAGACCGTGGGTACAGAGAGCATCGGCTATCTGTACAACGAAGTCCTCGTTGTCTAGCCCACGACGGGTCATTTCGCTTCTTCTGACCTACTGCTAACTGGGCACGTTTTACGCCTAAGTTGACGTAAAGTTGCTTTGGTCGAGTATAGCATGTTTACCCCTGAGTGTAAAGACTCGAGATAGGTGTTTTGAACGCTTTAGCATGGTACTTTGGTAGCCCTATTATAGCCCATTTGATACGTCGTCTTGTACGCCCAGTTGTGATTTCTAATACGTACACATAGCATTAATACTGTCGTATAATCGCCGAGGGTGTTGGCGGCAGATCAGTTATGGCGAGGAGGAAGTTGTGCGTCGAAAAGTAATACTTAACCCTTGGGCAAATCGGGGGAAGGCAATAGAGCTCAAGGATAGTATATTGAGCTGGTTTTCTGATTATGGCGAAGTTGATATGTCTCTAACCGAAAGCCAGGGCCATGCAACACGATTGGCTTCAGATGCCGCTGACGAGGGGTTCGACGTAGTGGTGGCGGCCGGGGGTGATGGAACTGTGCACGAGGTCATAAATGGTCTGGTTCATGGAGATCGGGGACAGACCACCCTCGGAGTTGTTCCAATCGGATCGGGGAACGATTTCGCATTTGGATCGGGTTTGCTAACGGATCCAGAAAGCGCCATACGCACCATTTGCACCGGCAAAACGAGGACTATTGATCTTGCTCGAATGGAGGACGATCGCGGGCGGTATGTACTCGTCAACAATGGGATAGGTATTGGCTTTGATGCTACCGTCACCATTCAGTCGCGAACAATCACTCGAATCCATGGGTTTCCGGTGTACTTGCTTGCGGTACTTCAGACAATTGCACTGTATTTCCAGACGCCGCGCCTTCGAATTCGTTTGGACGATGATGTGATCGAGCAGGAGTCCTTATTATTAGCGATAGGTATTGGTCCACGCGTTGGCGGGGGTTTCTTCTTGACACCCGATGCCAAGAACCGCGATGGTTTGTTGGACAGCTGCACCGTTAATCCAGTTGGCCGACTCACGATGCTATGGATGCTTCCAAAAGTAATGCGCGGCACTCATGTTAAGAGCAAGCACGTAACTATGCGGCAAAACAAATATGTGGATATCAGCTCTAACCTCCCCCTACCCATCCATGTTGATGGTGAGATATTTGCATATCCTGCTGATAATGTCCGCCGGCTGACCGTCTCCTGTCTTCCTTCAGCTCTCGAAGTTATTACCCCTTCTGGATGATCTGGTATGTATGACCTTCTTCAGGCCCTCTCCGATCACGACCTGCCTACCCTACGCATCATTGGTGAATGGTATGAACTTGACCTTACAGGCCTCCAGAAGCCGGCCTGCGTAAACAAACTTTCTGATGCCCTATCTCGAGTCGATATGCCTGAAGAGATCACTTACCTACCCCCTGAAGAGTCGACAGCGTTTCTTGCAATCATAGAGGCAGGCGGACGCATTCCGGTAGCGGCATTTGAACGTAATCACGGGACGGTCCGCCAGATGGGACCTGGTCGCATGGAGAGGGAAGAACCTTGGCTAGACCCAGTTAGCCCTGCAGAGTCCCTCTGGTACAGAGGATTTTTGTACCGGGCATTCGATGATAATGACGACAGCAACTTTGATGAGATTTATTACCTGCCAAATGAACTACGTGATCAATTCGACAGTCTGGATCTTGAATCTGATGGTGCCCAAGAAGGTCAGGAGCAGCTCCTTATTCCAATCCCCGCGCCCGATTCTTTCGAGCCGGCTCCCATTGATGCTG
>JAUVOB010000039.1 GCA_030599405.1 Chloroflexota bacterium
ATTATCCCCTGAGTTAACAAGACACTTCAGAGGTCTCAGGCTCTGGTTACCCCTAAAGATGGTTGGCGTGGCGTCGTTTAGAGCCGCGCTGTCGGAGAAGATATTGCTTGCCCGATACTTTCACCATAAGTTGAAGGAAATGGACGGTTTTGAGGTCGGACCTGAGCCCGATCTGTCAATTGCTTCTTACCGGGCTATTCCAGACCGGGGGGACATCGATGATGATAACCGGCGGCTAGTAGAAGAGATTAGGGCGGTCGGCCGGGTGCTGATAAGCTCGACTAGGCTTGGCGGGAATTATGTCCTTCGCCTCGCTGTTGTCTCTTTTCGCACGCACCTGGACGAGATAGAGGAGACGATAGAAATACTGCGAAGCACGGCCGCCAGATTGCGAGGGAGATAAGTTGAGGGTTACGTCCCCATCTGATAGCTGGCTGCGTTCTCAAGTACATCAAGGATTTTCACGGCCGCCGTATCCCAGGAAAAACGACGGGCGTTAATAATGCCAGCCTCGACTAGGCGATGGCGTAATGTATCATCGTCGAGAATCTGAAAGATCCCATCGCCAATAGCCGTCTGGTCGAGCGGATCGACGAGCAAGGCCGCGTCACCGGCAATCTCCGGAAGTGAGCTGGAATTCGAGGCCAAGACTGGCGTCCCGCAGGCATTCGCCTCTACCAGTGGAAATCCAAACCCTTCATAGAGCGAAGGGAATACCAAGGCATCGGCCGCGGAAATCAAGGCTCCCTTGTCTTTATCGGCGATGTAGCCGGTAAGAAGAATACGTTCCCGATTAGCCGGTTTCATTTCTTGCACTTTTTCCACGATAGGCTCAGCCAACCAACCAAGCTTTCCGGCGAGGACCAGCTGGTGGTCCACCCCACTGCCAATAAAACTGTCGATAAGTCGCGCCAGATTCTTACGAGGCTGGACCGTTCCAATATGGAGGACGTATGGTGGTGTTATGCCGTACTTCTCCACAACAACTGCCCGTTTATCTGCATCGCTAACCGGCCTTAGCTGCGGGTCAATTCCGGGGAATACAACCGCCACTTTTTCGGCAGGGATCTTATAGTATTTGCTCAGGTCTTCTTTTGTAGCCGCGGAGTCGGCGATAACCTTCCTGGCGCGTCTCGAATTGTGTCCAGTGCTCCAGCGGAGGTAGACAAGCTGCCTGCGTGTATGAGCATCCGGGTAATGCAAGAAGCCGAGATCATGTACTGTAGCCACGCTGGGACGGCGGTAGGAGTAAGGTATGACATGGGCCGGCGTGAAAAAGACGTCAGGCGGATTCCTATGTACTTCGGATGCAAGCTTCAGATGCGTCCACAAGCGCGGAAAAGATAGTTCCACATGCTCGATTCCATCAGCGATTGGGAACATGTCCTCGGCTGGTCTGTCGTTGTAATAGAGGCGGATTCGATGTCCCCGGGATGTGGCTAGCTGGATTAGCGATCTCGTAAGAAAGAGAGAATAGGCTTCCGTTCCTGTCCGCTCACTTACAATGGCTCGACTGGCGTCAACGCCGATTATCATCCTGGGAGTTTCCCTTAGCGGCATTCGCCCATGATCAAAAACTCCTCCGCAACCCAGCCCTCTTCGAGCGAAACAGTTCGGACCTTTATCCAATTAAAGCCATTGGCTTCAACCGGTTCTTCACCAACTACTAGCGTGAGATAGCTCCCATCGCGAAGGATCGTTACCTCGCCACCACCTGGAGCATCCCGTAAAGTGAGACCGCTACCAGCTGTACCTTCGACGATTGCCCTGCAGATTGTCTCAGTTGGCGTTGGGGTCGGGAGACTGGGATCAACTGTAGGTGATGGAGAAGGTGTTGGTGGCTGGGTCTCTAACAGTTCATCAGGCTCTTCCGTGGCAACTTCCAACGGATTGTCGCCATTGCTCAGTCCATTATCATCGGTTACCTGTCCATAACTGTATATGAGCAATGCGATGGCTGCTAGAAATAGCATCAAGCTACCGAGCAGGGTAAACCTGGCGCGGCGTAGCATCGATTCCCTTTCCAAGGTGTAAAAACGCGCACTTCCGCGTTTAATTCCCTGGTAGGCTATCAGCGCAGCAATTGCAGCGACGACCGTTAGTATAATCGGTAGCGTTATTCCACTCATGCCGGTTTCAAATCTCCAACTACTAGATCTCTAGCTGGTATTGGTCCTTTCCGGATTATCCGAGGAGGATCGGAAGTGAAATCCAATATCGTGGAAGCAACGCCATGTCGTACCGCTCCCCCATCCAGGACTGCAGCGATGGATCCCTGAAGGGCCATCATTGCCTGATCGGCGGTGAGGGCCGGATTGGAACCCGACTGGTTGGCGCTGCTCGCCGCAATCGCCCCTCCGGCACTGCTAATTAGGCGCCGAGCGATTACATTATCGGGTACTCTTACAGCAATCCCTTGGTTCGGGGACAATCCGCTGGCTAAATCCGATCGTTTATGGAGGATGAGAGTAAGCGGCCCTGGCCAATATCTATCGATGAGTGTTCTGGCCTCAGCGGGGATTCTCATGGCGATGCTGTCCAAGTCGCTCTTGCCGGCCAGCAATACGGGTATTCCCTTATGCCGGGGACGGTTCTTCGCAATATAGAGCTTGTCTATGGCATCCGGATTAGTCACGTCAGCCCCAACGCCGTACAAGGTGTCGGTTGGAAAGGCGACAAGGTATCCGAGCATGATCAGTTCGGCTGCTTGTTCTATTGTTTCCGGGCGACTAGCATCCAACATCTTTACCATTACTCATTATCGCTATCGGCTTCGCCGGTACAGATGCGAACTACGCGATCATGCCCGGCGTAATCTTGAATCACGTCAACCCGAGCGGAGGGAAAGGTGGATTGGGCTAATAAACTCGCGGCCTGGCCTTGCTGCCATCCGATCTCAAGCAGCATCGCGCCGCCGCGAGCCAGCCTTTTACCGGCCTGGGCCAGTAACTGCCGAATGCCATCCAATCCATCAGACCCACCCCGTAAGGCGACGTCCGGCTCGTACCATTTTACACCAACACCTAGTGACGTCCACTCGTGGTCGGCAATATACGGCAGGTTGGCAACTATGAGATCTGGGGCATCCACGATCGGTTGAAGATATTGGCCATGATGAAATTCAATTCTGTCGTCAAAGCCTAGAATCCGAGAATTCTCTTCGGCTAGCTCGAGGGCATTGTTAGAGATATCTGTCGCTTCAATCCGGGCATTGGGTAATTCACTTGCCAGAGCCAGAGCAATACAGCCGCTACCGGTACCTACATCGACGATATGGGGCCAACCCAGCTTACTGTATCCATGTGCAACCCATTCCAGAGCTAAATCTACTAGCTGTTCAGTCTCCGGCCTTGGAATAAGCACTGAAAGCGATACCTTAATATCGAGGCCGTGGAATTGAGTCTTGCCGACCAGGTAGGGAATGGGTTCTCCGTTGCTGGCTCGTTCCAAGAGCGAGAGATAACGATACGCCTGTTCTGGATTCATGATCTCCTCATCATGAGTGATGAGGTATCCGTGGCTCACTGCCATCACATATTCCAGGATCAGGCGGGTATCGAGGGCTGGGGATGGTGAATCGACGAGCTTTTTCCGGCCGGTTGCCAGGGCTTCCCTAATCGTCATATCCTCTGATCAACAAAATGTTGAATACAATGTGACTGTGGCAGATATATCTTGCCCTTACAGTGACCCTATTCCAGTTCCGCAACCGGGATGAGACCTGTATCCTCTAGGTCGCCGAGGATCTTTCCAGCACTCTCGAGAGGTGTCTGGAGATCAGTACGCACATGAATATCCGGATTGCTCGGCGCCTCAAAAGGATCAGAAATACCCGTAAAATTCGGGATCGCTCCTTCAAGGGCCTTCTTGTAGAGGCCTTTTACATCTCGCTCGACTACGGATTCCAGCGACGCGTCAACAAATACCTCGATGAAATTCGTAGTTTCCGCACGAACGCGATCACGTATTGACTGGTAAGGAGAGATAAAGGAGCAAATGCAGGCGACTCCGTTGCGAGAGAGTAACTTGGCCACGAAGGTGACCCGCTCGATATTCTTCTCACGGTCTTCCTTGCTGAATCCCAGGTCACGGGTGAGACTTTCACGGACAATATCGCCATCAAGACGCTCTACCAAAAGACCGCGCCCGCGTAATTCCTCCTCAAGGATATTAGCGATGGTTGTCTTGCCCGAACCGGAAAGACCGGTCATCCAGAGAACGAATCCTTTCTGTCCTTTTGCTGAATCTGATTTCGTCATATGAGTGAAGCTAAGTTTTCAAGCGCTTACTTATCTAATTACTTTCCCTTGCATGTCGGAGGGAATCGGCAGACCAAATATATCTAGGACCGTCGGCGCAAAGTCCATCAATTGGGATGGAGGTAAGGATACACCGCCAAGATCTTCTTCAGGAGGTGTGTAAATCCATATGCCGTTTACTGCGTGATTCGCATCATCCGGGCCCGTGTCGTTTTCGAATGTGTAAATATCACCATGGCCGAAACTGCCAACCGAGCGCCAGCCCATGTTGTCAAAATAAACGAGAAGATCAGGAGCCACGCCACGCACCTCGCGGTAAATATCCTGGGGCTTGAAAACTTTGTTGTCCAGCATCTTGCCATCAGGTGCGGGTATGCTCTTAATATGTTCGGCTAACGTATCGCGAAATGATTCGTATTTGTCCGCCGGTATGCAGCCGTTTGGTTCGCGGCCCTCTACATTAAGAAATATCCGGCCGTAATATCCACCGTCGGCCCATGCTCTTGTATTAGCCCAATCTACCTCTACCTTCTCAAAAGATGACAGATGTCCCTCTGGTGGATCGTCGTACAATCGGAGGTAGCCTTCTTGCCGGAGCCACTCGTTGATACAAATCCCACCGTCCATTTTTTTTACGCCATGGTCGGAGACAACGATTATATGGGTCTCGGGTGGTATTCTCTCGAGTAACGTACCAATTTCCTTGTCAAGATAAAGATAGTATTCCCAAATCGCATTAACGAATGGGCTATCAGGATTGTGCTTTCGATGCTCTGGATCGTGATGGGCCCAAAGACCGTGATGGATGCGATCGACGCCCATCTCTACAAACATAAAGAAATCCCAGGGTTTCTCGTCCATCAGATACCGGAGCACTCGAAATCGTTTCTCGGTCATCTCGTAAATCTGCTTTAGCAGGAATGCCTTGTCATCAGTCCGGTATTGGGGCACGTCCACATCATAAACCTCCGGAGCGAGTAGACTCTCAACCTCTGTTCGAAGGGACGCTGGATGCGTCCATTGGACTTTCGGATTCGTCGTACTTGGAGTCAGAAAGCTGGAGATAAGGAAACCATTGATTGGTTTTACTGGGTAGGTTTGCGGCACACCGACAACTGTACACTGCAATCCCTTCTCACCCAGGATATCCCAAATGCGTCTTTCTTTTACGGTCAAACCGGTGGCGATGTAACGATTATCGTAGCTATAATCTCGCCTATTACGAAACCCATAAAAGCCGAGTACACCGGGATCTTTACTGCTGGTCATAGAGCTCCACGCTGGCACGGTTATGGCCGGCGTAGAGCTATACATCTCGCTTGTCGCACCCCCATCAATCAACCGTTTAAAATTGGGTAGCTTATCGCGCCACGTGTGGAATATTAACTCTGGCGGGGCACAGTCAAGGCCTATTACGAACACCTTTGGACTCTTTTTTCGTCCAAACAGTTTCTTCAACATGGTTTTTCTCTTGGCAGCGGCCAAACCGGAAGTAACACGATAGCGGCCTGTGTTCCGGAACGGTTACGGAGAATCGTTGTTGTTTCTTGCTTTAATACCGTCAATTAGGACTTTCGAGACCTCTGGACGCGTGAATTCAGGAGGGAGCATTTCACCTCGCTCCAACATCTCCCGCACTTGCGTACCGCTCAAGAAGATCCAGTTTTCGCGGTCGTGCGGACACGTTTTCGAACTCACGACCATACCGCATTTCTTACAATAGAAAGTGTAATCGAAGGGGAGTATTTCGATGCCGACTTCATCACGTTTGAAGGTGTCGAAGATAAGTTGCGCGTCATAGGTGCCGTAATAATCGCCGACACCAGCATGGTCGCGCCCGACAATAAAATGAGTGCAGCCGTAGTTCTTGCGGACCAGGGCGTGGAAAATCGCCTCACGTGGACCGGCATACCGCATTGCCGCTGGAAATACGCCAAGCAGCACACTGTCGGCCGGGTAATAATCACGAAGGATGGCCTGATAACTGGCAATACGGACATCCGCCGGAATATCGTCGGGTTTCGTTTCGCCTACCAGGGGATGGATGAAAAGCCCATCAACAATTTCAAGTGCCGCTTTCTGAATATACTCATGGGCCCGGTGTATAGGATTCCTGGTTTGGAATCCGACGATCCGGCGCCAACCACGCCTGGCGAACATCCTGCGTGTTTGAGCAGGCGTGTGTCGCAGCTCAGGGAATTCGATTGATGCCGCGGCAGGCAAATCGACTACCCATATCTCGCCTCCCACCAGGATATCGCCTTGGTGCAATAACCGCGATACGCTGGGGTGTGACTCGTCGGTCGTTCCATAAACCAGTTCGGCCTCCCGACGCTTGTCGTATTCGAAAAGTTCGGCAACCTCCATGACTGCGAGAACTCTTCCTTCTTCGCAAAGGGCAATCTCCTGGCCAATCTGGAATCCGCTTGCTGTTTCTCTATCGACGGGAAGGGTGACGGGCAGCGACCAAAGAAGATTGTTGCTCAGCCGCATTTCGCCAACAACGCGCTCGTAGTCCGTCTGTCCCATGAAGCCGGTTAGCGGGCTCATAGCGCCATGGGCTAGAAGCTCGATGTCAGACAAATTAA
Source organism: Chloroflexota bacterium (assembly GCA_030599405.1). Lineage (GTDB taxonomy): Bacteria > Chloroflexota > Anaerolineae > Promineifilales > Promineifilaceae > UBA11865. The sequence goes on from JAUVOB010000039.1 coordinate 6,848, forward strand.
ATGGATTCAGCTCGACCTTGGTGAGTTCTTCGGCCCGCTCCTGTACCGCTATGCGCATTTGACCGCGCATCATACGGTTAACCAACTGCCCCCCGTGTGGAGGGCTTACGTCAAGGAGAGCAACAACATTTGCAGATGATTGAAGATCTGTCATAAAGTTCCCTGTGTTATGATTTCTATTGTCTAATATTCTCACGGTAAAACAGCATCGCCAACGACGATGCTGTTATCATACCAATTGTAAGGTACTTAATCGATGGGGACAAAGTAATATCAATGCTCACTTATTTCTAATCTCTGGCTCAACTGATGGTTAGATACATGTGCTAAGGTTTACCGGTAAGCTGGCTTACTTTCCAGCGGTTACAATCAATCGTGCATCTCAAAAAACAACAGAAGGAGGGTTGAGATATGGCTCGGAAAAAAGTGACCCGCCGGCAGTTTATGGCCGGTGCGGGCGCAATGGGAGCTACGACGTTATTCGCCAATGAGTTGCTGGCAAGTCAGGGATTGGGAAACAGCCTCTGCTTTCTACCCAGAATCCTGGGCCAGGCAGAGGGAAACGCGCTTAACTTCATCGTCGTTATGTGCGATACCTGGCGGTTTGATCACGTCGGAATCCTTGGAAATAGCTGGATTCAAACACCCAACGTAGATGCTTTCGCTGGGCAATCACAGGTATTTAAACGGGCTTACGCGGGGGGTTTTCCAACATTACTTAATCGGGCCGAGCTGTTTACCGGGCGCTTCATGTACACAGAAATGGGCTGGGAAGATCTACCAGAAGGTGAGATTGTTACTGCCGCAGTCATGAACGAGGCTGGCTATACCACTGGGGCTGTCTTTGACAATTGGCACCTGAAGGATGAGGGGTTCTATTTCGAGCGCGGATTCAGGTCATGGGAGTGGATCAGAGGGCAAGAGAAGGATCGGCTTCGTGCTAACCCTCTTCACCCCCCACTACCCGCCGATCCCTCCAAATTCCGTGGAGGAGCCGAACCCGTTGAACAATACCTAAGAAATGTATCTGACCGAACAGGCGAAGCTGACTACCTGGTGGCCCAGACGATGCAAGCGGCTATTGAGTGGCTGCATCGGAACATATCCTACGGTCCGTTTTACTTGCATATTGACTCCTACGATCCACACGAACCATGGGATCCACCGCAGGCGTACGTTGATCTATACAACCCTGGATATGAGGGTGAAGAGGTAATCTACCCGGCGTACGCACCACCAGATTATCTGACTCCAGAAGAACTTGATCATGTAAGAGCTCTTTATGCCGGCGAGATTACCATGGTTGATCATTGGTTTGGAATACTATTAGCAGAGCTCGATAACCTCGGCCTGTCTAACAATACCGTTGTTATTTTCACTTCGGATCATGGTTTCCTCCTTGGAGAGCACAACGCCGTTGGAAA
>JAUVOB010000274.1 GCA_030599405.1 Chloroflexota bacterium
AACTACTGCACGGGAAGGTTCTGTTTAGCAAAAAACCGCACGCACGCATGATGTCCTTGGACATCAGCGCGGCTTCGGAAGTACCCGGGGTCGTTTCCATTCTGACCGCCAGGGATGTTCCGGTAAACGAATACGGCCTCATTCTGCCGGACCAACCCGTTTTAATTGGAATAGGCAGTTCCAATCCAGTGGGAGATGTCAGTCTCTGGGAAGGGGATCAGGTTGCCGTGATTGTCGCCGAGAGCGAATTCGCGGCCTCCAGGGCACGGGATCTGATCCAGATTGAATGGGAAGATTTGCCGATCGTAGCCGATGTTTTTGAGGCGATACAGAATATAAACATCCTGCACCCTAAGAAGGCTACGAATATTCTCCAGCACTACAAGATCCGCAAGGGAGATATGGACAGTGGTTGGGCGAAAGCCGACCTCGTCGTCGAAGGTTCATACCGCTTGCCTTACCAGGAACATGCCTACCTGCAGCCAGAAGCCGGTCTTGGGTATATAGATGATTTGGGCAGAGTTACCGTTGAGATTGCCGGGCAATGGGCGCATGGAGATCAGGAAGAAGTTGCGCACGCGCTAAATCTACCCTTGGATCGCGTCCGGATTCGTTATCCCGCTATTGGCGGGGCATTCGGCGGACGCGAGGATATGTCCTTGCAGATCGTGCTTGGATTAGCCGCGATGCGACTTGGTGAGCGTGGAATAAACCGGCCTGTACGAATAATCTGGTCCCGCGAAGAAAGCATTATCGGTCATCACAAGCGTCATCCTGCTTACATTAAGACCAAATGGGGGGCAACAAGAGAGGGAAAACTAACGGCCGTCGAGGCGGAGTTGATTCTTGATGCCGGCGCCTATGCCTATACAAGCACCAAGGTTTTGGGTAATGCCAATCTAATGGTCACCGGTCCCTATGAGATTCCCGCAGCCCGTGTGGACAGTTATGCTGTCTATACCAACAATGTGCCCGGTGGTGCATTCCGGGGATTTGGGGGACCTCAGGGAGCGTTTGCGGCGGAAGGCCAAATGAACAAGCTGGCCGCAGCTCTGGATATCGATCCGGTCGAAATCCGTTTACGGAATACACTACGTGAAGGAAGCCAACTTACGACCCAGTCGTCTATGCCTCCCGGCGTCTCTATGCCGGAGGTTATCACCCGATGTGCCCAGGAAGCCGGCTGGACAGACGCTAAGCCGGAGATTATCCTGGATGTCCGTCATTCTCCGTTCCGGTCGCTTCCGCCAGATCCCGCGAGAATTCGCAGAGGCCGGGGCATAGCCTGTTCGTTCAAGAATATCGGCTTCTCGTTCGGCTTTCCAGAGGGATGTGACGCTACGGTTGAACTCCGAGGCGAAACTGAGATCGAACAGGCCATCGTTCATCATGCGGGTGCGGATGTCGGTCAAGGCGCTCATACGGTTTTCCGGCAGATGGCAGCCGATTCGCTGAAACTTCCGGTGGAGATGGTTGAAATTGATGCCTCCGATACAGCCTCAAGCGGTGACTCGGGATCATCCTCGGCTTCACGAATGACATTTATGGCCGGGAACGCGATTCGGGGAGCGGCGGAGCTTGCTCTGGAAGCGTGGCATAACGAAGACAGACCCGCCATTGGGCATTTTCGATACAAACCAAGGGCTACCTCCGCCTATGATCCCGATACTGGATTATGCGACCCAAATATTACTTATGGCTATGTAGCTCAGATCGTGGAGTTGGTAGTAGATGTAGAGACGGGGTTTATTACTATCGAGCGGGTTGTCTGCGCCAACGATGTTGGCAAGGCCTTCAATCGCACCCAGATAGAAGGACAGATCGAAGGGGCGATAGTCCAAGCTTACGGCTATGCGGTGATGGAAGATCTCCGGGTGGTGGACGGACGCATTCAGAACCCCAACCTCAGCACTTACCTGATTCCGGGTGTGCTGGATAAACCTGCCAAGGTCGAATCGATCATAATGGAGATTCCAGATCCGGCCGGACCTTGGGGAGCCAGGGGCATGGCAGAAATGCCCTTCTTACCCCTTGCACCTGCCATCGCCGCCGCGTTGTACGATGCCACAGGTGTCTGGTTTGACGAGCTTCCCTTAACCCCTGAACGAATCCTAGATAACCTGTCTTGAAATAAGACGAATGCCACGAATAAACATCGTTCATGCCATTCGCCAACATTCAGCTAAGGATAGTCTTTCGTTATGCTGGAGTCAACGAGCCGTACGTTCCGCTTTCAGTGAGTTGCTTTATTGCTGGATTTTCTGCGTCAGTAGCGAAGTCCCAGAAGGCATTTTGAGCTGTGGTACCAGGAAGAGCAGTGTTACGGCCGATGCATATCTCCTGAGCCATATCAACGCCCTTCACAGTGATAGTTGCAACCCGATGGTTTACAAGGCGCGAAATGACGATCTGCGAGACGAAGCCCACACCTAAGCCTTGCTCAACCGCCAGGGCGATCGCCTCGGAATTGCCCAGGATGAGGATCCTTTTGAGCTGATCGATCGGAATGCCTACCGCTGCCAAGCCCTCAGCGGCAACGTCGATTGTACCGGACCCTGTTTCACGCAGAATGAAATCCGCTTCTAATAATTCATGGGGTTCGATCTCGCCTCGTGTAGCCCAAGGGTGGGTGAGCGGCGCGATTAAGCGGACCGGGTCTGAACAAAATCTCCGAAATTCCACAGGCCCATGGAATTCACGCGGGCTGGCCAGGGCAAGATGGAGGAGTCCATCGCCGAGGTCCTCGACGGCTTGCCGGCGTGGCAAAACCTGGCAGGCGGCTGTTACCTGAGGATGCTTGCGCATGAAGGAGGTTAGCATCATGGGAAGGACGTATTTGCCCGAGGTTGTGCTGCATCCAACTTTCAAGTGACCATACACTTCACCCTGGAGAGACTCCATCGTCTCGTCGATCCGGACCGACCAGTCTACCATTCGTCGCGCCAGCGGTACCAGGGCCTCGCCTGCATCTGTGAGCACCATTCTCCGCCCCTTACGTACGAACAGCGTAGTCCGGAAGTGCCGCTCTAACGCCTGTATATGTTGGCTCACACTTGGCTGTGTCATGTGCAGCTGGCGAGCTGCATTGGTAAAGTTCAGCGTCTCTGCCGCTGTAAGGAATACATTCATCTGATGGGCATCTAACACGTTCTACTCCTGATATCGTTACGAAAACAGTTGAATTGTGTTGACCTGATTGGTTAAAGTCCCAATTCGCAAATGCTTTCTTAAAATTATGCTTCTGTGATGACGAGAGTGGTTTCTCCGAATCTACTATTGCTTGTGGGTTGAAGCCCAGAGCAGTGAAAAGGAATAACCAAAGCTCGCCCTAATAGAATGAATCTATAACTAGTCCTTATAATAAGCATAGGCTACCTTTATAAGCCATTCTTATGGAATCATTCGGCTGCGCCCATAAATTACTTATAATAATAACAGATTGTTACAGATTTCACAATAGTAATTTCGCCGTTCTATTGATGCGGACTCA
>JAUVOB010000135.1 GCA_030599405.1 Chloroflexota bacterium
CGGCTAGGATTCGTTCAACGAGGGCGTCTCGTCGCCCTAGGAACACCAGAAAGAATAAAAGCAGACAAGATGTCTGGAAAGGTCATTGAGATCGATAGCGACAAACCAACGCAGGCTCTGGAGCTCTTAAAACGCTCCAGAATGTTCAACGATGTGTCACTATACGGGGCGCAAATACATGTCGTAACGAAAGATGCCGATAGACAATTGTTCTCGATTTATCACCTACTAACGAGCGAGGGAATTTCTGTCAGTAATATGGCGATCGTCCCACCGTCGCTAGAAGATGTATTTATTTCCAATACACGAGAAAATGAAATTGTAGAAGGAGACGTGCGATGAAACGTGCGCTATTTATTGTCCTAGCCGTTGTGGGTCTCATAGCCGGCGCAACAGCAGTTGGCTGGTTTTATTATCAGGCTAATCCAGAGGAATGGGACAGTTTCCTTGATGAGCTGGGTGGTGAAACCTCGGCCAGTTCAGCGCCGAAACCTGTCAAGCGGTCTTCTCGCAGTGAGGGTGACCTCGAAGCGTCAGGTTCGATAGAGGCCAATGAGATCATTCTCTCGACACTTTCGGGGGGAAAAGTGATTGAGGTCTATTTTGTAGAAGGACAAAATACTTCCCGTGGGGATCTCCTCCTGCGACTTGATGATCGCCCTCTCCAAGCTCAGCGAAACGCATCTGTGGCGAATGTTGATCAGGCCACAGCAGCTCAGGCGGCGGCCCAAGCTCAACTAGATATGGGCCTCGCCGGTCCGCGAAGCGAGGAGATAGCCGCCGCAGAAGGGGCTGTCCGAGCCGCCGCGGCTCAAGTGGATATAGCCAGAGCAGGTTTAGAAGCAGTAGAATCCGCCATCGCCCTTGAATTGGGGCCGAATACTCCGACTGAGCATGATTTGGCGGCAGCCGAAGCTCAGATAGAGATGGCAGAGGGACACTTAGAGCAGGCCCAAGCACAGCTCGTCATGATTTCCACCGGAGCGACAATCTATGAGCATGCGATATTGGAGGCCCACGTCGAGCAAGCTTCAGCAGCTCTTGCGGCTGCTGAAGCAGCTCTCCAATCAATTGACATTGAGATTGAAAATGCCTCCGTCTACTCTCCCATTGACGGCGTAATCATTCAACGACTTATTAATCCAGGCGAAATAGCGGCGCCGGCAGCTGCGTTATTTCTTATTGCGGACCTGGGTGAGTTGACACTTACGGTCTTTGTTCCTGAAGCTGAGTTAGGCAAGGTAGAGCTGGGCCAGCGAACAAACGTGTCGGTCGACGCCTATGAACAGATATTCGAAGGCGTCGTCACTCACATTGCCTCATCGGCCGAATTTACGCCAAGAAATGTTCAGACTCAAGAAGAGAGAGTACACATGGTCTTCGCTGTTAAAGTCCGTCTTGATAACGCTGATGGCTTGCTAAGACCAGGAATGCCGGCTGATGCGACCTTCGTCGAGGATAAATCATAGGAATAGGGCGGCTGCGAATATCCAACTACTGCCTTGTACTTAGCATCAAGCGAATCATGACAGTCGCCAGTCAGCACAATCACATATCTTGGCAATAAGGAGCAGGAAGAACACGCTGGGATCCAACCACCAACTCGCTGCCAATCCTCATAAAAACTGTTACAATCGTTCTGGCAACTCCATAATAAAACACCCACAAACCGGTCGACATTTACAAGCTATTATGCAGGTTGTGTTATAGCCTCAACAATCGAAGAGAACCGCCTTTCTTAATCAAGGAGTGAGATAAATGACCGTGGATTTTATATTTCGCGGTTCGGCTGCCGATCTGGATCCCCAGCTAAAGGCTGTCGTTGATCAGGAAGACTTCAGACAGAAAGAAAAGATAATACTGGTTGCATCAGAGAGCATGGCCCCCACTGCGGTCAGGGAGCTAATGGCATCCAGTTTCGCAAATGTGTACGCAGAAGGTTATCCAAGAGCTGCCAGTAGAAAGCTAAGCGAATCGGCGATTCTTGACCTCGATGTCGAACTTGCCCATTACAGGCGCTATAGTGATCCGCGTTACTACAAAGGCGTCGAATTCGCTGATGTAATCGAGGCCTTGGCTAGGCGTCGAGCAGCCGAACTATTCTCCACGAACAATATATCGCCGGAAGAACTCTATGTAAATGTGCAACCTCTTAGCGGCTCCCCGGCAAATATAGCTGCGTACAGTGCTATGCTCGAACCGGGGGATAAGATCATGGGGCTTGACCTCAAGCACGGCGGCCATTTGACCCATGGAAGTAAGGTGAGTCGTTCTGGCAAGCTTTACGAGGCGATACCTTATACAGTCGATCAAGATACAGAACAGCTCGACTATGACGTTATTGAATCTTTGGCAATGGAACACCGGCCAAAGGTGATAGTTGCCGGATTTACAGCTTATTCATTAATAGTCGACTGGGCACGATTTCGCGAAATATCCGATCGATGCGGCGCCTACTTAATGGCCGACATTGCCCATATTTCCGGCCTAGTAGCAGCCGGTTTGCATCCAAGTCCCATTGGAATCGCAGACGTCGTAACTACCACCACCCATAAAAGCCTTTGTGGACCAAGGGGTGCTATGATTATGACACACCGAAAGGATCTTGTTAGGAAGATCGATCGGGCTGTCTTTCCTGGAGAACAGGGTGGTCCTCATCTGAACAGTATCGCTGCATTGGCATTGTCACTCAAGTTGGCCAACACGGATCAGTTCCGGGATCTTCAATCGCGCGTTTTAGCGAACGCTTCCCGTCTTGCAAACAAATTGTCGGAACATGGGCTGAGAGTTGTCGCGGGTGGTACTGAAAATCACCTGTTGCTTGTTGATTGCAAGAGTATCAGCCACGATAACAACTATCTGTCAGGCGATATGGCCGCCAGGATTCTGGATATGGCAGGAATCGTTACTAACAGCAACACTATCCCAGGCGACCGAACCGCGTTTTCCGCCAGCGGCATTCGAATGGGGACCGTTTGGATCAGTCAGCTAGGATTCGCTAACCAAGAAGTTGACCTGCTCGCTGAAGCGATTGCCACCGTACTTCAGGGGTGCACGCCATTCACTTATGCCAGGTCAGGAAACCGCGAATTCTTGCGATCTAAGATAGAACCTGAGGCGCTTCAATTTGGGCGCTCCGTCGTTTCCCGGTTGAAAGGCACTTCTTTATTCACGCTTATTGGAGATACGATCGAGATACGTGGCGAGAGTGCATTCTCCTTTCTGAATCATGCCCTTGCAAATGACGTCGAAGGATTGGATGTCAATCAGGTTCAGCCAGTACATGTTATCGGACCGGATTTTGAAGAACGAGGTTCGTTGCACCGAATAGCCGAGGATCGATATCGGCTGCGATTTCAAGATGCTCAGATTGCCGCGTTAGTTACCCAGTGGTTTAGTGATTTATCTGATGGCTATGTCCGCTTTGACGATCTTCATGCCAAGCTCGAAGGCCCGGTGGTCGTAAAGAACATTGTCTCCGATGTATCAATTCTCTTGCCAGATACTGCTTCTTCGCCGATTAGTGAAAGCAAACCGTACTTCGTTGGATGTCGATCGCGTTCGACCAGCGATAATACGCTGCCTGAGTTTATCTGGAAAGATGATGAAGCAGCACCGTTAAAGAAGACGAACCTGCACAAAACCCATGTTGAAAAGGGGGGGCGAATGGTACCCTTCGGCGGCTGGGATATGCCGGTTTGGTATTCATCGGTGAGCGAAGAGCATTCAGCTGTCCGCCAGTCTGCAGGTCTATTCGATGTCAGCCACATGGGTGTTCTCGAGGTAAGCGGCCCTCACGCTGTGAGTTTCCTGAATAATGTCACTACTAATGATTTAAGTGCTCTTGGAATCGGGAAATCTCATTACACCTACTTGCTATATCCCGACGGAAGTGTTGTTGATGATCTCCTTGTTTACCGGCGAGGTCATGATAGGTACATGCTGGTAGTCAATGCCTCCAACAATGACAAGGACTGGGCTTGGCTGACGGCGGTAAATGAAGGCACTGTCCAGATTAGTAATGAGCGTCCTGGCATCAAGGTCCAACATCGCGCTGAGTTACGTGATCTTAGAGATTTGCAGTGGGGCGACGATTGCCTCGTCGATTTAGCTCTTCAAGGACCAAGGGCGAGAGACATACTGTTAAGTATCTGCGATGACGGTGAATTAGCCGCACAAATTACAGGCCTGCCGTGGGCCGGTTTGACCGAGGGAAGTTTGGCAGGGATTCCGGCTGTTATTTCGCGCACCGGCTATACCGGTGAACGAATTGCCTTCGAGATTTTTGTGCATCCGACTAACACGCCGGACTTCTGGAAGATTCTCATGGAGGTTGGCGAACCATTTGGTATAAAACCTTGTGGCCTTGCTGCTCGTGATAGCACGCGAACAGAAGCTGGTCTTCCTCTTTATGGTCATGAACTTGCTGGTCCGCTAAAGATGAATCCTGCTGACGCTGCTTTTGCTAGCTACGTTAAGTTGTGGAAACCGTTTTTCATTGGGCGACAGGCCTATATCGATCATGAGAGTCGACGTGATAGGATTGTTGTCCGCTTTCAAATGGAAGAGAAGGGTGTCCGCCGACCAGAGTTGTTAGATCCTGTGTTGGACAGGCGAGGAAAGGTGGTTGGGTCAGTTACCAGCTGTGCAATTGGGGAATCGGGGTACCTCTTAGGACAGGCAGTCGTACCAGTGAATATGTCTGACCCTGGTACATCGTTAGCGATCTACCAGTTGGGTGGCGGCAAACGGAAACTTCGAGTGCCAGACATTGCCAAATATGGGGCTAGAATGCCCGTTCCCGATCGAGCCACTGTGTTGTCACGATTCCCGGCTAGGTGAGATCGCACTCTTGATGCCTGATTGACAACTCCGTTCGATCTATTATATTGACTGGAAAGAAATTAATTTCAAGGAAAGGAGGTAGGGGCTGTGCGACGCGAAGTTCTTACTTGGTCTGATGTAGATAGGCTAATTGATTACCTGGTTCCACAGATCCATGGTCGCTACGATTCAATGGTAATCGTAACTCGAGGTGGGCTAGTACCTGGCGGCATGCTCGCAGAAGCCCTAAACATAACCTATATTCTGACGGCATCGGTTCGCTTTCCCGCCGATTTTCCCGGTCTGCAAATACACCCCGAGGAAAGATTCGCCGTCCCGGAATTCATCCAATTTCCGGCAGATGAACTCCTTACTGATCGGCGAGTTTTGGTTATTGACGATGTATGGACACGCGGTCGCAATATCGTTACAGTTGCCAGCCGGATCGATGCCGCTGGTGGAAATCCTGAGACCTGCGTACTTCACTACAAACCTGCCTCTTCACTATACCCCGGTCATACACCCAATTACTATGCCGCTGTAACTGATGCCTACATGATATATCCCTGGGAACTCGATCGCGGTCCAGAGGTATTAGGCACCTGGAATTAACACC
>JAUVOB010000348.1 GCA_030599405.1 Chloroflexota bacterium
CATCATGGTCACGCTCTCGAAAAATCCGTCAGCCGCTTCGACCATTAGTTCTTGAGCTCCTTGCTTCATTCCCAAATCATCCAGAAGGTCACGCAAACGCAGGCCGGTCCAATTGCTGGTGCCAATCAGATCGCCTCCTATTCGATTCGAAATGCAGCTCATGGTGATGGGTTGGCTGACGATCGGATAGGCCATGAGATCGTCAAGTTTAAGAGTTGTAGTCTTATCAAAGAGGCCTGCTACCTCCAGCGTCCACTCTTCCTCACGCAATACCGGTCGGAACGTGTTGATATCGATGCGATAGAAATCTTCGTTGGATGTCAATTCATCTCGTGTTCCCGGTGCGGGTGGAATCTTATCTCGGGTCGTCACGGTAGCCGTTAGCTCCGGGGAAGCCATGGCTTCGGCCGTAACCGTTATTTGGGGCGGTGGTGTCGCCGTCGCCTGAGCCAACGGCTGGGAGGCTCCAATCTCCTCATCCGGCACACCAGCTAGGCGACCGAGCCCCAAAGCACCAACCGCCACACCGACAGATCCGGCAGCAACCCGCAACAGGATAGCTCTGCGGCTCGCCCGATCTTCTTCCGTTACCTCTTTGTGTTCCGTCACATCGACGACAACGCCGACGACTAGGCCCCAACTCAGCAACAAGGCGACTGTCCACAGGATTGAAACAAGATTCGTCTCAGTAGCCTCAAGATTGAATTCCACGAGAGATATAGCAGCAAAAACCAAAGCTCCGATAATCAGACCTATCTGACGTCCACTGCGTCCGGTTCGAAACGTGAGATAGCCTACGGTTGCGCCCAAGGCGACGCCTCCAAAGATGAACATCGAGGCGGCGAGCAATTGCTCCATGAGCTTCGCGGCATCACTCGTAGAGCCAAGGTTCAAAGCATCGATGATGCTTACCATGGCGTCGATCCCAATCGTTATCACATCTCCAGGCAACACACGAGCCAGCCAGTCGAATAAGTCAAACGGGACCAGAGGCAGGTCAAATAATTGACGTCCAAGATAAAACATGCCGATGAGGGCTATGCTTGTAATACCGCCAACTAACGCGCCGGTGGATACCTTCGTTTTTTTCATGGGCTTTCCTTACAGATGATTGCGATTGTCAAATTGTGGACTGTGCCAGGCTGATAAAACCGGGCGTTCCTTGGGTTTTGCTAGAACGCAATATAGCCTAGTGATCTCTGCTGGACTGCCGAGGAAGTCACTAGAGAGTGTATCATTTACCGATATGTTTTATAGATGTATTTTATTGATGTATTTTACTCAGGATACTGAAGCGGAATGTAGGTCTCATTTCTTACGACGGCGTTGCCGATATCTTACGAAAGGCTTACGAAACCGTGTAAGCCCAAACTAATTAATATGATTGTAATAATTTGCAGTAAAATGAGGGATGAACAAGTAAACATTCAGGGAAGAGCGCTTGCTGTTCAAGACTCCGAATAGTCGTTGTCAGCCAAGTAAGATGGAGCGTTTAACCAATTGAGAGGTAATTAATGGACGGATTTGCGGGGGAAGACATCCTTATTGTGGATGATGAAGCCTCTGTTGTAGAAGTTGTTGGTTTGTACTTACGACGTGAGGGTTTTTCTGTTCGATCTGCCAGTAATGGACGGGAAGCGCTGGAATCGATTCGTGATCAGCCACCAGCCCTTTTGATTCTAGATGTGATGCTACCCGAGGTCGATGGCATTGAAATTATCCGCCGTCTTCGTAGTGATCGGCAAAACAATATCCCGGTGATCATGCTGACGGCGAGAGGGCAGGAAGTCGACCGGATTTACGGTCTGGAATTGGGGGCGGATGATTACGTCACCAAGCCTTTCTCCCCGGCTGAATTGGTGGCTCGAGTGAAGGCTGTTTTGCGCCGCACCAGCGGTGGATCCCCGCTTGCCAGTGATCAGCAGCCCGTGATTCAGGGTGACCTTTCTGTTGATCCGGCGACTCGAATTGTTGATTTGAAGGGACAGGAGATAGATCTTACTGCAACCGAGTTTAACCTGTTGTGGTTCCTTGTATGCCATCCTCGCCAGGTTTTCAGCCGAGACCGGCTGCTGGAGAACGTGTGGGGCTATTCTGAGTATGTTGATCCAAGTACAGTGACCGTCCACATTCGTAGATTGCGCGAGAAGATAGAAGACGATCCCAGCAAGCCGCAAATGTTACTGACTGTCTGGGGCGTAGGCTATAAATTCGATCCCGGAGTTGGTAAATGAGCGTTGTTATTGCTGACGAGAGAGAAGCCAGGTGGCTGCGTAGCTCGCCATGGTCGATACTTGCTTTAGGGGTGACTATCGCCCTTCTGATAGCCATTGGCGCTGTGATGGTCCTTCTTCAGCCGCCCTTAGGCGAAATGGCTACCCTTGTAGGCACACTGGCGGCTACCTCGGTTCTGTCCTTGACGACCGGATTCTTCTTATATCGAAAAGGCTGGGCTAGTTCTCCATCGCTCAGCCTCACCCTCCTCGTAACCTATGCCTGGGCTGCTTTGCTAACGCTGATTAACGTATGGATTCTCGCTCGCTTAATGTTTGTCAGCCAGCACGACCTCTCCCTTGCAGGTATTCTTCTGGTTTTCGCGGCTATCATCGCTATGACCTTTGGCGTATTTGTGGCTGCTAGGGTTACCGGGGACTTGCGACAACTATCGAAGGTAGCTCATCGCCTGGCTAAGGGTGATCTTTCAGCTAGGGCAGAGATAAACGGTCGGGATGAAGTCTCACAAGTTGCCACCGCTTTCAACGAGATGGCTAATCAATTGCAGATCTCATCGGAACAGCGTGCAGAGGTAGAAAAACTCAGGCGTGATCTTATCGCCTGGACATCGCACGATCTTCGAACACCTCTGACAAGCATCAGAGTCATGATCGAAGCTCTGAACGATGGG
>JAUVOB010000369.1 GCA_030599405.1 Chloroflexota bacterium
CGCAGACCCTTGCCACGGGCCGTGCGCACATAATCCTCGTCCAGATTGTCGCACACTGTCACGAACGTGATGCGCGTGATCTGGGCTAACGGCCGGGCGGTAAGCACCAATATCGGCAGCACGAGATGCTTATCCCAACCGAATCCACCCACAGGCACAATACTCTGGCCGAAGTACTGGGTGTATTCAATGGCCGCGATTTGCAGGAATAGAGCCAGGAAGAAAACAGGGGTCGAGATGCCGATGAAGGAGACGATTAGAATGGCTAGAGCGCCTTTTCCGTGACGGCGGAGGGCTGCCCATATACCTAGTGGTACACCTATAGCGGTGGACAGCAGCAACGAGATGCCTATTAAAGCCAGACTGCGCATCATCGCTTCGGGCAGGATCTCAAGGATGGGCTGGGGACGAAAAGCTACACTCCTTGGAGATGAGAAACCCAGGTCACCCTGGAGTACCCTTGCCACATAACCGGCCGTCTCTCCTACGGCCTGTTGTAAGGAGCTGGCTACATCAATCCCCTGGGCAGCAGCGAAGGCAAAATAGGCAATAAAGATGATGGCCAGCAGCACGGCTATTCCGAAGAGGAGACGCCGGCCGATGAAGATGAGGAAATCTCGGAAGAGACCGCTCCGCGATTGGCTCGTCGTCGTCTCTACCGGACTCGGCTTGGGGCTCAATGGCCGGCTAGGCTGATCGTATATCTTTTCCATCTTCACTCTAATACAGTCTTGCTGGGAATTCTACGTTAGTAGCTCGGCATTCACCAACCAGCTGGTGTCGGGAGATGGCGGCATTGTGGGATAAGAACTGTTGGGCAGGTATCGTTGTTCGGGATTCGGATAGCCGGTTCGGGGACTGTATACGGCCGTTGAGGTCTGGTTATGGAGAGAGGAACAAAAAACTTCTAGGTCTCACCCTTGTCATCCGATTACACGGATCCCTTATATGAAGAGAAGCAACAAGATGAAAACGAAGGTCCAGATAGCGGCTACAGCTGCAAATACGATTGCTAGCTTCTTGTAACGCTGGCTTCTAGTACCCGTAGTGATAATTGCAATAACCGCGAAAATGACACTCGCTGGGCAGATGATCGAAATCCAGACGAGCCATAGCCATTGGAAGAGGAACCAGAGTACATCGCTTGGGGGAACCGGTGTCAATTCGTAATCTCCATTGAGTAGATTATGCTCTCAAATACCCAAGTAACGTAGCATGATCCCGCCTGTATCAGGGCCAAGATCTGTTTCAACTTCTTATCCTTCACTCAACCATCCCTAGCCGTGACCAAATTGATGAGATTTTACGCAGCAGTCCGCTTCGCTTTCTTAGCCAAAGCTAAATCAATTTGCTGCCGGGTACTGACCACAATCATAGGAACCATCTGCGATGCTTGCAGTAATCAGACCTGGGCGAGTTCCTGCATGACCATGACCTGAGTCGTCATCGAATAACCAAGTACTCTGTTGGGGACCAAGGTCGAAGGTCTCGCTAAACCCACTTCGTAGATCGGAGATGGTGACTTCGCTCGCTGAGGCAGACTGAATTTCATCCAGACGGTATCAGTGTCTGTCCGGCCTACGGTCGCGATGGTCAAGGGACCTGCTTTATCCGGGTAACCAGTAAAGGCGCAGTTAATTTCCTCATAAAGAAAGCTCAGGTGGCGACCATAGGTGGCAGGGCAACAACTATAACAATCACGACTAATACGAGTATCAGCACGTATGAAAGAAGCCCCTGTCCCTGCTCGCCTCTCGAATGAATCCTCACGATAAATATCCCGAGAAATATATGATAACGAGATAATGAGATAGGCTTGCTAAGATAGGTGCCTGCTAGTTGCGATGTTTGCTTAATTGTTCACATCGAAACGTTATTTACTATCGATAATTCCTCCGTTGGACAGGCGCCAGAACGGTGGTTATCCAGCCTGAAAAAGGCCGGTCTAAATAAGACCTCGTATCTTACATAATACTGTTTCCAGGGCTGGTGATGTCAATAGGAGTTCTGTCGTAGCGAGTAGTTTGGATGCTCGCATCAAGATGACCAGTAAGAGGACCCATTCATCAGGATTGGCTACAACCGCATACCGATCTGTCGGATGTGTTGTGATGTTATCCTTTCAATTGCCAGCCAAGAAGCACCTGGTCAGTTACACCAAGATTACGCTAGTTGAGTTTGACTCTCCGATCTTCTATAATGTCAGATAAGGAGTAACCAAACCGCAGGATACTGTCTATAAACTGCCGACCACACTATCGAGACCACCGCGCACCAGTACCTCTGCGGTCTCAGAAGCTGACGAGGTCTGAACATGCGTCGAAGCAGCGCTCGGAAACAGAGAAGCTATTCCCATAGACCACGTAATCTGGTGAGTTCTGCTAGTCGGGGTGATCGTTCTCACCAACCTTCAGCTGGTAATATACAAGCCAAGGCATTCAACTACGTAGATCAAATCAGAGACCCGCGTATACCCCTGGCCCAGCGCCAGATGATGGTTCAGCAAATGGGGGCGCTTCACGGCAATCATTATCTGCAGCGGGTCCTGGACGCGGCCGAGAACCAGGATACATCGGCTGAACCAATCTTGCGTCCAGGATCGCGATCGCCGGCTGTGCAAACCATGCAGCAACATCTTATCAGCGCCGGCGCCTCCATCACCGCCGACGGCGTATATGGGCAGCAAACACAGCGGGCGGTAGCGAACTACCAGAGAGCTGCCGGGCTATCACCAGATGGCGTTGTCGGACCCCAAACTTGGTCCAGCTTAAAAGCGGGC
>JAUVOB010000268.1 GCA_030599405.1 Chloroflexota bacterium
CTGCAGGTTCCCGTTGGGGAATATCAACTAGGTCTGAGATTGGCATCTGAGCTAAAATACGGGAGAATATTATGTTGCCAAAAAGGTCGCAGATGTGAGGCCGCCGGCTAGTTTTCTGGCAGTAAGCGATTGGTGGCAAGTCGTGACAATCAGAGAGCAACTTCGTTTTCGGCACGGAAAGAACGGCGTCAACTAAGGATCAATCTATCGTGAATAGGATTGCGCTATTGACCAGCGGGGGCGATGCCCCCGGCATGAACGCCGCCGTTCGCTCTATCGTTCGGACGGCATTGGATAAAGGAGTGGAAATCTACGCCATCTTCGAAGGCTACCAAGGTCTCGTCGACGGCGGCGAACGGATCCGGCCTCTGGGCTGGAACGATGTCGGCGGCATTTTGCACCGGGGCGGAACAGTGATCGGCTCGGCCCGTTGCGATAGGTTTCGCGAGCGAGATGGCAGGATTGAAGCGGCGTTAAACTTAGTCACCAATGGGATCGAGGGTCTGATAGTTATCGGAGGGGACGGCACCCTGACAGGGGCCCATATCCTGCGACAGGAATGGCCTGATCTCCTCGCGGACTTGGTAGATTCGAACCAGATTACAATGGAGAGAGCCGATGTTTGTCAGGATCTATCCATCGTCGGCATAGTGGGCTCGATCGATAACGATTTCTACGGGACCGATATGACCATCGGTGCAGATACGGCTCTCCATCGAATAACCGAGGCAGTCGATGCGATATCCAGCACGGCCGCCAGCCACCAGCGCTGTTTCGTTGTTGAGGTGATGGGCCGGCATTGCGGATATCTCGCCTTGATGGGGGCTCTCGCGTCAGGCGCAGACTGGGTTTTGATCCCCGAATACCCTCCCGAGATGGAGGACTGGGAAAGCAAGATGTGCGAAGTGTTGCGATTGGGTCGTGAAAACGGCCGCCGACACAGCATTGTCATCGTCGCCGAAGGAGCGCAAGATCGCAATGGGGTTCCAATCGAGAGTAGCTACGTAAAGAAGGTGTTACAGGAACAATTAGGCGAAGAAACCCGGGTAACGATCCTCGGCCACGTTCAGAGAGGTGGATCACCGAGCGTTTTCGATCGGAATCTGAGTACCCTTCTCGGCGCCGCGGCTGTTGATTCGATTCTGGAGAATCGATCTAGCAACGAGATTCCGGTTATCGGTATGCGAGGCAACAAGATAAGCCATACATACTTATCGGAGTGTCTAAGCCGGACCACGGAAGTCTCTCGTTCCATTGCCAATCACGACTACGACCTTGCTCTGAAAGGGCGAGGAGGAAGCTTCGCTTCCGTGTTCGACATATTCCGCACGCTGCAACGGGCTTATCCCCATGATCCTGTTCCTGGGCAGCGTCGCCTGCGGATAGCCATAATGAATGCGGGAGCTCCATCACCGGGCATGAACAGCGCAGTGAGAGCTGCCGTTCGTTTAGCTTTGGACAAAGGCCATACGATCATCGGAGTGAGGCACGGATTTCGCGGTCTAAAGAGCGGTGATTTTAACGAGCTACGATGGATGGATGTGAATGGATGGGCCCAGCTTGGTGGCGCCGAGTTGGGGACGAACCGCTTTGTACCCGAAGAGGGGGATCTGTACGCTATCGCGAGAAACTTGGAGGAATGGAATATCGAGGCGCTGTTGGTTATCGGAGGTGGATCCGGGTATTTCGCGGCCATGGAACTCTATGAACAGAGGAACGTGTTCTCTGCTTTCAATATCCCAATTATATGCCTGCCAGCGACGATCGATAACAACCTACCGGGTTCCGAACTAAGCGTTGGTGCTGATACAGCACTCAACAATATCATTAGCGCGGTTGACAAGATAAAACAGTCGGCCGTCGCTTCACAGCGCGTGTTTGTCGTAGAAGTAATGGGTCGATATTGCGGGTACCTGGCCTTGATGAGCGCCCTCGCAACCGGCGCCGAACGCGTCTACTTGCCCGAGGAAGGGGTCACTTTGAGCGATATGGTCGATGACGTCGGCCAACTGATCACGGGATTTAATCAGGGAAAACGCCTCGGGGTCATCATCCGGAATGAGAAGGCCAACGAAACCTACTCAACGAGTTTCATGGTTGACTTGTTCGAAGAGGAAGGTGGCGACCTCTTTGATGTCCGTCAGGCTATCCTAGGGCACATCCAACAGGGCGGTAATCCATCACCGTTCGACCGTATCATGGCTACCAGGCTAGCTACCGCTTCTATTGACCAGTTGGAACTGCAGATGGAGAGTACCGAGCCAGAGAGCACCTGCGCCGGCCTGCAACATGGACAGATAGTATTCACCAGTTTTGATATCATCGGCCGGTTGATGGATTGGGAGAATTACCGGCCTCGCGAACAATGGTGGCTCGGCCTGCGGCCGATAGCCCGAGTGCTTGCCCAGCCAGCTCCCAAGGGCAGCTAGCATCTGGCAATGAAGTAAGAGAAACCTGTTTTTGTTGAGTTATCTCCTGATTCACATGGATGTTTGCGGGAAATTCGCGAAGCACTAGACTAGCGGTGCCCATGCGAAAAATACGAATAGAGATATTAATAATTGATTCACTTGGATGCGGATAGTGCCAAACCCATCGACTAGAAAAATGTGAAATAGTTAGAGGAGTTTACATAAATGAGAATAGGTATACTAACCGGTGGTGGTGACGTACCCGGTCTAAATCCAAGCATAAAGGCGGTTGTCAACAGAGCGATAGATGAAGGACATCAGGTCGTCGGCATTCGTCGAGGATGGGAAGGATTGCTTCGGCTTAATATTGAAGATAAGCAATCGATCGAAAATAATACTATCCAACTTGATAAGAACGTGGTCAGGACTATCGATAGATCTGGAGGGACATTCCTCCATACTAGCCGCACGAATCCTGCCAATGTTGAGGCGGATGACGTACCAGATTTTCTACGCGATCCGAAGCATCTAGAAGCGGAGGAACACGATACACGACAGCGCGATTTCACGCCTCATATTCTGAGAAACCTGGAGTTTCTTAAGGTTGATAGACTTATACCTATTGGCGGTGATGACACGCTGAGCTATGGCGAGAGGCTCCACCGAGAGGGATTTCCGGTTGTCGCCATTCCTAAAACCATGGACAACGATGTCTATGGAACCGACTACTGCATAGGGTTTAGCACGGCGGTCACGCGGTCCGTTGAGTTGATACACCAGCTTCGGACGAGCACCGGCTCCCACGAAAGAATCGCGATCGTCGAGTTATTTGGTCGAAACTGCGGTGAAACGAGCCTGATCAGTTCATACTTAGGCGGTGTTGATCGCGCACTCATTCCTGAAGTGCCTTTCGATCCTGAACGCCTGGCGGAATTGATCTTGATCGATAAAAGTCAGAATCCTAGTAATTACGCCATGATCACCATAAGTGAAGGGGCACACATCATCGGTGGCAAAGTAATCGAGTATGGCGAGGCTGATGCATACGGGCATAGGAAGCTGGGAGGTATCGGAGAAATAACTGGCGAGGCGATGAAAAAGTTGACCGGGCAGA
>JAUVOB010000067.1 GCA_030599405.1 Chloroflexota bacterium
CAGAAGCCAATTCATCGGCGCTGAGATGACCACCGCTCTCTACCAGGGCCTCTAGAACAACTCGCCTACTTGTTGTTAGCCGGTGACCTCCATCTTTTATTGCCTGACCGAGTTTGCTAGCGAGCTCATTCATTCAATTTATTCTGACCTACACGCCTCCGATAGAATCATGGGATTAGGCGGGCTTGTATCTCCAGATCAGTCCTTTTCCAGGCGCTGAAAGGAAGACGACGACGAAGACGGCTGTCGCAACGAGCACGATAGCCGGTCCTGCCGCGATAGACCAATAATAGGAAATATACAATCCCGCGAGACCGGAGCCTGCACCGATGGCGCCGGCAACCGCCATCATCCGCCAGAGTCGTTGAGTGAGAAGAAAAGCGGCTGCAGCTGGTGTAACCAACATCGCCACGACCAAGGCAATGCCAACCACTTGAATCGAGACCACGATAGTGACGGCAAGGAGAATCAGCAGCAAGTAGCGGAAAAAACTAACTGGAAGACGAAGCGTAGTTGCCAGCAGAGGATCGAAGGAGATGATCATAAACTCTTTGTAGAAAAGAAAGACAACCAGGAGTACGAATCCGCTGAGCAAAAACGTACTAAGAAGGTCGCTCTCGGACACACCGAGGGGATTGCCAAACAGAAAATGAGCCAAGTCTACCGTGTAAGTCCCAAAGGCGGATAACATGGCCACCCCGAGGGCGAATGCGCCCGCGAATATCACCCCAATCGCCGTGTCCTCTTTCAGTAATCCTCGGCTTGATAACGCTCCGATGGCAAATGCGGCCAGGATTCCAACAGCCAAAGCGCCCACGGCAAGTGGCCAACCGAGAACAAAAGCCAAAACCACTCCGGGTAGTATGGAATGGGCGAGTGCGTCGCCGAAGAAAGCCATTCCTCTTAGAACGACATACGCTCCCAGGACAGAGCAGACAATGCCAACCATAGCCGTGGCTAAAAGGGCTCGTACCATGAAGCCATGCTGCCAGGGCTCGGCGAGAAGCGCAAATATGTCAGCCATCTTCGCTTTTCTCCACCTCAGACCAGGTGCCATCCACAGCCGACCAGGTTCCTGCTTGGTCCGCATCGTCTTGATCGTGACATTCGTCTGTTAATAATATCCTTCCCTCATCGCCGTCGATCCGGTGCATGTGACCACTGTAAGCCGACATGAGATTGGCCGGTGTAAGCGCGACCGATGGCTTATCAAAGGCCACAAGTCGCCGATTTAGGAGCATAACGCGGTCGAATTTGTCGGCCGCCCGCTCGAGATCATGGGTTGCTAACAATACTGTGACGTTATCTGGCGACAAGCCTTCCAAAATCTCGAAGATCGCTTCCTGGCTCGGAACATCAAGGCCAGCCAAAGGCTCATCGAGCAGTAAAATCTCTGCTTCTTGGGCGAGAGCTCTGGCAATGAAAACCCTTTGTTGTTGCCCACCAGACAACTCGCCGATCTGCTTTCGGGCCAGGTCGCTAGCGTTCACCCTGGACAGACAATCATGCACAATGGACCAATCTTCTCGCTTTGGCCACCGAAACAGTCCGATCTTACCTACGCGCCCCATCATCACTACTTCTTCTACTGTCACGGGAAAGGAGAAGTCGATCTGACTTCTCTGAGGGACATAGCCGATGCAGATATGGCCGCCCGGTCCGGATCCATAAACTTCAACCGAGCCACTGCTTGGATCGAGAATGCCCGCAATTAGCTTCATGAGCGTGCTTTTACCGGCACCGTTCGGTCCGACGACAGCAATCTGCTCGCCATGTTCAATTTGAAACGTAAGAGCTTCTAGTGCGTAAGTCGTCCTATTCCTGTTTACCGATGGATAGGAAACAATTACGTTCTCCAGCGCAATTACAGAAGCGGATGATTGGTGATGTATTCCTCTTAGACGAAGATTCGATAAAGCGGTGCTCATTTCCTATTGCCCAACTGTTTGAAAGAATATATAGATGTGATACTGCTTGCCGATCAGCGCTTGACCGGATGACGGAAGAGTCTTTCTGATACTTTGTATCAACTATATCGTCAGCAAAGGTTGAGTCAAGTTGCCTCAATCACATTATGTCGCAATAATCTTGGCTTCATCGGTATTATTGTTCATTGCCTGACGCTTAATTAGGAGGTCGTTATCATGGCGATTCGCGAGGCCCGCTGGGACTGCATGTACTGCGGAACGAAGGGTAATCTTGGGCGCAATAAGTCGTGCCATCATTGCGGAAGATCACGCCCCGGAGGAACCAAGTTTTACCTTCCCGATGACGCGGCAGAGGTGACTGACGACCAGTTATTGGAGCAGGCGGGGAGAGGTGCCGATTGGATCTGTGCGTTCTGCGGCACGAGCAACAAGAGTGGAGCATCGGCATGCCGCTCGTGTGGTGCAGCACGCGAGGAAACAAGCGATGAACAGGAAGTTAAAACTTATGCAGTAGGTGAGGCCCCCACCACCGGTGATATGGATCTTGATGAAAAGAAGCCGGTTCCTCCAGCTGATGATGCAGGGCAAAAATCAAAGATCAAGCCTCTTGCCATAGTAGGCGCCGCCATCCTTGTTGTGGCTTGTATCGCCATAATCGCCTTTCTTATCTTTGGAGGTCGGGATGTTACAGCATCCGTCGACGGCTTTGAATGGCAACGAGAGATCGATATCGAGGCATTTCGCACTGTAACCGAAGAAGATTGGAGCGTTCCAGCCGGCGGCCGAATCTTGAGTGAGCGCGAGGAAAAACACCACGACGAGGAAGTACTGGATCACGTCGATGTGCGAGAAGAGGTTTGTGGTCAAATAGACCTGGGAGATGGTTTCTTTGAGGACAAGATGTGCACTATCGAGGAACCAGTTTACCGTCAAGAGCCTGTATACCAAACCAAATACACATACGAAATCGACAAGTGGATTGTTGTTCGTACCGTACAGGATGGTGGATCGGATCACTCGCCGTTTTGGCCCAGGGCCGATCTTTCTGATGGTGAACGAGAGGGAAAGCGATCTGAGACCTATACTATCATCTTCAAAGACTCTGACGGCGAAGTCCGCACCTTCACAACAGAAGATCTCAACAAATGGCAGAAATTCGAATTCAACCAGGGTGTTGTATTGAAGTTGAATGCTATTGGTGGGATATCTGAAGTAGAACGATAGTTACCCAGGCTTTCCGGCGCTTACCAGCGCTCGCGTTTGGGCCAGTGGATTCTTGCTGCGTACAAGTGTTTCTCCAACGAGAACCGCATCCACACTTAGTTCACCCATACGTTTAACATCATCAATTGATTTTATGCCGCTCTCAGCCACGGTGACCACATCCCCAGGGATCTTCTCCCGCAAGCGAGCGGTATTTTCAAAGTCAACCTCAAATGTTTGCAGGTTGCGGTTGTTGATACCTACGAGTCGAGGATTGATGGCCAGCACCCTATCTAGTTCTTCCTCGGTGTGTACTTCTACAAGGACGCCCATGTTCAATTCATGTGCGAGATCGCGAAGGGATTCCAGTTCCCTACCTTCCAAGATGGCTGCGATCAGGAGAATCGCGTCGGCTCCCGCAACCCTAGCTTCATAAACATGGTACGGATGAAAGGTGAAATCTTTTCTGAGAACCGGGGCTTTTGATTTGAACGACCGGCTACCGGATTCTGGAGAAAAGGAGCTCTCGATCATCTCCTTGACATCGCGCAAGTCGCCGAGGGAACCCTGAAAGTAACGGGCATCTGTCAATACAGATATCGCTACAGCCCCAGCTTCCACATAGGATCTGGCCAGCTGCACCGGATCGTAATCAGGTGATATCAGTCCTTTACTGGGAGATGCCTTCTTACATTCAGCTATCAACGATACGCCGGGTGTTTTCAAGGCGGACTCGAAATCGTTGGTTGGCGGTGCCACGGTGGCGAAAGCCCTAAGATCAGCCAACGGAACAGCGCGCATGACATCAGGCAGCTGCGCCCTCCTATAACGCATGATCTCATCGAGTATTGTCCCTCTGCGTTTTGATTTATTCGATACACTCATGGAACCGGCATCCTTGTTGCTGATCGGCCAGACTACGCTTCAACTACAGGCTGTTCCGATAGCGATTTGTCATCTCAATCCAGGCCTCGAGCTTAAGCAAAGCGTCACCGCTGTCAATGGAACTGCGCCCCATCTCTATGCCTTGCCTGAAATCACCGCTTTCCAGGACAAGAGCGGCGGCCGCATTTAGTAGCACAATATCTCGGCGAGGACCCTGATCTTTTCCTGAAAGAATATCTCTGAGGATTTGGGCGTTTTCTGCTGGAGTATCCCCAAGTAAATCATCCAGATGGGCCAATTTAAAACCCAGTTCTTGCGAATCCAAATCAAAGGTTCTGACGCCATCATCATCTAGGCGGCTGACCCGATTGATCCCAGTGGTCGACAGCTCGTCTAGTCCGTCCGCTCCGTGAACAACAAACGCGGCCTTACTCCCTAATGCTCCTAGTACCTGAGCCATGGGTTCTGTTAATTCGGGATCGTAGACTCCGATAAGCTGGTGGGTCGCCCGCGCCGGATTGGTCAACGGCCCGAGTACGTTGAAAATGGTTCGCTGTCCGATGTCTCTTCGTGGACCTATGGCATGGCGCATGGCAGGGTGATGGTTGATCGCATATAGAAAACCAATCCCGATTTCTTCAATACATTGAGCTACCTGATTCGGGTTGAGATCAAGGTTGCCACCCATAGCCATCAGGACGTCAGCTGATCCACACTTACTGCTGGCCGCCCTGTTCCCATGTTTGGCAACTTTTACTCCGTGACCAGCAACGACAAAGGCGGCCGCGGTTGAGATATTGAAAGTATGCTTGCCATCCCCTCCCGTTCCACAAGTATCTACCAACATCTCGCCTGAGGTCTGCCCGAAGGCACCCATGTCGACGCCGACCACGTGCGATCGCATCGCTCTTGCGCTGCCAGCTATTTCGTCGACAGTCTCACCCTTCATCCGTAATGCCGTTAGATAACTGGCTATCTGAGCAGGTGATGATTCCCCATTCATGATGGCATTCATCGCCTCTTCAGCTTGGTCTAGGTTGAGATCGCGATATCGAACGAGATCGGCGATTGCGTTTTTTAATGGCATATATCTATCCTTAAGACCCTATTCGGTCGTCGATCGTCCGATGACGAGGGCCTGGTCGAATCTTCGGCATCGGAAAGCCAGGAAAAGGTCCGCTCTATCAAAGACGAAAATTCGCTTTGCATAGGTACGCTATTCGATCGAGACCAAACGGTTCGTAATCGGAAGGAAAAAGTATATGAATGAGATGGAAGACCTGCTAGGCACACCTTATCTTCCTTCAAGGAAGTTGAGCAAGATTCGTTTTCCGTGTTCTGTCAAAATGCTCTCTGGATGAAACTGAACACCTTGCACCGGATGTTCCTTGTGCTTCATACCCATTATTTCTCCATCACGGGTGAACGCCGTCACTTCCAGACACTCAGGAACCGGATCCTCAACAATTAATGAATGGTATCGCGTTGCCTTAAACGGGCTCGGGACTCCTGTATAAAGGCCTTTTCCATTGTGATAAACGGATGAAGTCTTACCATGCATGAGCCTCTCGGCTCTTGAGATCGTGCCCCCGTAAACATGGCCGATGCATTGGTGGCCCAGGCATACACCCAGAATTGGTGTATCCGGTCCCAATTCACGGATGACTTCGTTGGAGACGCCACCATCGACCGCTGGAACACCAGGACCCGGACTGATCACAATTCTGTCCGGAGATAGATCTTGAATCTCTCGGAGCGTCACCTTATCGTTGCGAAAGACCATGACATAGGCGCCTAGTTCGCCAAGATATTGGACGATGTTGTAAGTAAAGGAGTCGTAATTATCTATCATCACTAGCATGATGCCCTCCATAATCCGGTCAGTTAGTCCCGGCTTTTTCAATCTTACGCTGCCGGGCCCGGGCTTTGCGGCTTATCTTGTTATGTAAACCTGTCAAACCCATGGCTTTTTTCATCATCGCCAGCGTCTCATTGGCGATTTCAGTGGTGCGTATTGTCCCCTCATATAAAACCTGTTCGGCGAGACCCTTATCTGCCTCGATATCTGACCGCCTCTCCCGGATTGGATCCAGAAAGTTATTTATCGCCTTGGATAACTTGTCCTTGACTTCGACATCACCAACTCGCCCTTCTTTATAGCGCGCCTTGAGATCCTCCACCTCAGATTTGTTCGGATTGAAGGCATCGTGGTAGATGAACACCGGATTCCCTTCTACTGTTCCTGGGATATCGGCTCGGATCCGTTTGGGATCAGTGTACATAGCGTGGACTTTCTTCTCGACCGTTTTTGTATCGTCGCTGAGAAGGATCGCATTCCCCAGGCTCTTGCTCATCTTCGCCTGCCCATCGGTTCCAACAAGAGAGGGCACGTCGCCAATCATAACATCAGGAATTGGTAACGTCTCGCCATAGAGATGGTTAAAGCGTCGGGCGATCTCCCGTGTGATCTCGACATGGGCTTCATTGTCTTTACCTACGGGGACCAAATGGGCACGAGGCATCAATATGTCGGCCGCCTGCAGGACAGGATATCCAAGAAGGCCAAATGGCATCTCGTTCAGATGGGCTGCCTTGGCCATATCTTTTAGGGACGGTAGCCTGCTTAGACGAGGTACGGTTACCAGCATTTCAAATATGAGGTTCATCTCATAGACCGCGTGCATGGCGCTTTGAAGGTAGATAGCGCTCTTAAGAGGATCGACGCCGCAGGCCAAGTAATCTGTTACCATATCGATAGCGAGGACACGGATTTCGTCGATATTCTCCCGCTGGTTTTTCGTCGTAAGCAGGTGCAGATCTGCGATCAGAAAATAGCATTCATATTCATCCTGTAGCCTGACACGGTTCTCGATACTGCCGACATAATGCCCAAGATGCAGTTTTCCGGTCGGCCGGTCACCAGTTAATAGTCGCTTCTTACTCATATCAATCTCCTCGCATTAGATCATAAAAAGTTTTGCACAATCGTATTTATGTTAAGTTATTCGATAGTTGCCGCGTATCCATTTGAAGGGCTCAGGCAGCTGATCTGTATTTTCAGACCTGTAAGGAACCGGTCATAAATCCAGTCATTACCTAGAATAGACCCTGTTCGGCCTGCTCGACCGCGACGGACAAAGCTCTGGCCTTGCTCA